>JAFLTH010000108.1 GCA_022510525.1 Lachnospiraceae bacterium
AATGCTATTAGAAGTTCTTATTCCCGAAAGCCGCCACATCCCCTGTTAATTATGCTCCGCCCCGGCTCCGACGCTTCTCCATCCGTCCCCTACCGCATACAAATTTCAATTTACAATCCTATTGACTTTTTTGACGCAAGAAGTGTTTAATATTCATATAACCAAATTCAGAATCAGAAAGGCTGCATACTCCAATGTCCGATAAAAACAACTTGACCCAAGGCAGCATAATCAAAACCTTAATACGCTTCTCTCTGCCACTTTTGTTTGCCAATATCATACAGGCGCTTTACGGTGCTGTGGACCTTATGGTAATAGGCAAATACTGTTCCGCCAGCAGCGTTGCCGCAGTTTCAACGGGAACCCAGATAACCCAGATCATAACCAGCATCATCACCGGTATGACCCTTGGCGGAACGATTTTGGTGGGAAAATATATAGGCATGGAAAGACCTGAAGATGCCAAGAAGTCAATTGGAACCACTTTGAGCATATTCGCAATTTTTTCACTGATTCTGACATTTATAATGATTATTTCTTCAGGCACTATATTAAGCCTCTTACATACACCGGAAGAAGCCTATGCCCTTGCTCATAGATATGTATTGATCTGCTGCTCGGGTATCTTCTTTATCTGCGGCTATAATGCAATAAGCTCAATATTAAGAGGCTATGGCGACTCGGTAAGACCTATGATGTTTGTTGCTATTGCCTGCGTTATGAATATTGTCCTCGATATAACTCTTGTAAAATATTTTCATATGGACGTTGCCGGAACTGCCCTTGCAACAATTTTGTCACAAGGCTTCAGTATGCTGTTTTCCATCATCTATCTTAACAGACATAATTTCTTATTTACTTTCCGACTTGGGAATTTCAGGATTGAAAAGGAAAAAACCATTGAACTGGCCAGACTAAGCATTCCCATTTCGCTTCAGGAATGTATGGTAAGACTTTCATTTTTATATTTGACTGCTGTGGTCAATACTTTGGGCATATATGCCGCTTCCGCGGTAGGCGTTGCCAGCAAATATGACGTATTTGCTATGCTTCCCGCCACTTCGATTGCCAGTGCGCTTTCAGCAATAACAGCACAGAATCTGGGAGCGGGAAAACCTGAGAGAATACGCAAGTCCGTTGCTGCCGGCCTTGGTATCGCTCTTGCAATGTCAGCCTGCTTTTTTGCCTGGGCTCAGATTTCTCCTGCAAGTATGATAAAAATATTTGCCGACGATCCTAAGATAATTGAAGCCGGCATCCCATTTTTCCGTACCTGTAGTTATGATTATCTTGCAGTAACTTTTGTTTTTTGCCTAAACGGTTTCTTAAACGGATATTCCAAAACCATTTTTACCATGATAAGCTGCTGCTCAGGTGCGCTTTTGCTTAGAATGCCGTTATTGTACATCGTGCAGCACTACTTCCCGGACTCACTTGCAATATTAGGCTGCGTAGCACCTGCGGTATCGGGAATCATGGCGGTTTATACTATTATTTACTCAGTGAAACTGCTTGCTTCATCCAATAAACACATTGATTAGAACGTAATTTGGATAACTTTTAAATAATAGAAAATGACGCCCGTCATTATAAAACTTATAATGCGATGGCGCCATTATTTACTGTCTTAGAAATTACTGCCGTTCCAACCCCAATCGGGTATCGGATGGTATGTCACATAGACCGCCGACGACTCAATTCCAAGCTCTTCTTTTAGTATTTCACATATTTTTCCTGTCATCTTACTATAATCATCGGATGATGCCTTACCGTATAAGCTTACAGACACATATGCTCCCTTATCAAGCTTCTTTCCGGCCAGCCAAAGATCATAATCACTTTCAATTCCAACCATAAGATAGGATTCCGTTTTATGAATCACTGAAACTGCCTGACCAAGTTTTGACTTGATTGCCTCTTTTTTCTCAGGTGTGACCGGTACGGTAATTTTAGAGTCAATAAATGGCATATTAGAACCTCCTTAATCATTAATAATTTTCTGCACTTATTTCAAAATAGCTCTGAGGATGCGCACATACAGGGCACACTTCCGGTGCATTTGTTCCAACAACGATATGACCGCAGTTACGGCACTCCCATACTTTTACTTCACTCTTTGCAAAAACTGCCGCGGTCTCCACATTCTTAAGCAGTGCACGATAACGCTCCTCATGATGCTTCTCAATTGCGCCTACCATTCTAAACTTCGCAGCCAGTTCAGGGAAGCCCTCCGCTTCTGCTGTTTTTGCAAAACCTTCATACATATCTGTCCATTCAAAATTCTCACCGTTAGCTGCTGCTGTAAGATTTTCTGCAGTATTGCCTATTCCTTTTAATTCCTTAAGCCACATCTTTGCATGCTCTTTTTCGTTTTCAGCAGTTTTAAGGAAAATTGCAGCTATCTGCTCATACCCTTCCTTCTTTGCAACAGAGGCAAAGTACGTATATTTGTTTCTGGCACCTGATTCACCTGAAAAGGCTGCCTCTAAGTTTTTTTCTGTCTGCGTTCCTGCGTATTTGTTTTGTGAACTCATGATAAATTCCTCCTTTTGTTTATAATTAAAATATTTATTAAAGTTTACGTTTCCGATAATGTCCCCATATTCTCCGAAATCTCTCTGATGGTATCTGCGAAATTGTGAACAACCTTGACGTTTTCTTCACTCATTTTATATGCTTCACTGATGCTCGCACTAATCTCCTCGCTTCCTGACGACAGCATATTGATACTGTCCACAATTAACTCGTTTGCATTCATCAAATCTGACATCTTCGTTTCAACCATGTGGATATTATCAGCTAATACATCCGCTTTATCATGCATGATTCTAAACTGCTCTTCCGTACTCTTCACCAGTCTGTTCTCTTCATTAGACAGCTCAACATTCTGTTGCACTTTTTCGGTTACAAGATTTGCATCACGGCTAAGCTCGTTTAAAATCTCTGCAATATTATCCGTCTCCCTCTTGGTCTGCTCTGACAGATTCCTGATTTCATCGGCAACAACTGCAAACCCTTTCCCGGCTTCACCCGCTCTCGCGGCCTCTATGGAAGCATTCAATGCCAAGAGATTAGTCTGACTTGAAATATTTACAATTACATCTACTACACCGCGTACTTCGTCTGACTTCGTTTTCAGAGTCTTTGCCGCTGCTTCCATATCCTGCACTTCATCAATCGCCGAATCAACGACATTTGTCAAATCACTCATTGCTTCCATACTTGTTTTTAGCGCTTCTTCAATATCGTCCATATACCCAACTATCTGTTCAGTCTGCGTATATACCTCATCAATTGTGCCCTGAATCATCTGCGTCTGATTGGTCTGCTGTGCAACGGCGCTCACCACGCTATCCATTCCGGCAGTTATATCGCCCATAGCAGAATTGACTATTTCAGTCATTCTTAGTGTTTCATTGGCATCATCAACCGCACTTTTTGTCCTGCCTTCCACATTACCTGCTACAGTCTTTATCTTGTCGGCTTTTTTCATATTGTCATCCATAATTGCAGTTAATTCTTCCATAGATTCCGTAAAAAATCCCTGCAGAATTTTGATACCCATAACAGCCGCCAATATGGTGAGTACCGTAATGATCAATTCAATCATATTTGCTTCAATCACATCATTTACATTTTCCGCCCCCGCAAAATTCATGATGATCCTTACCAGATTTGCACACCCAAACAGGCTGCTGGTAATCAAAATAAGCTTACGGTTCATAAGGAATACCATAACTACTATAATTGGTATCATATACGGATACGTTGAACCGGTAGTTGACATCAATAATATGACTATATATACAAGAGAAAATCCAATTCCTACGCAGAAATGATATTTTTCCGTTGTTCTAAACATAATGTACATGAAAAAACAGAACGCATAAACCAGGATATTAAGCACCAGCGGAACTATGCTATATACCGGCGGTAATTCTGAAAGCTTAAGTTGCGAAACAAGCCCGATAGTCAGAAACACTACCGTGACCGAATGCACAATAAATAGTAACTTACCTGTTCTTTGCAGATGTTTCTCTTTCATATGATTCCTTTCCATCTTTAATTATTTTTAGAAGTTTGCGAAACTTAGTTAGTTTATTATCGTTGTTTTACACCCATTCCCGTCAATGACACTACCCTTAAGAAATTTCACGTTTTTAAGAACTACATTTGTTCCGGCCTGATTATAAAAATTTCCGCTCAATGTGCAATCCTCAAGCCTTACATTATCTGCTTTTTTTATGATTCCCATACTGCCTTTTGCATTTCCTACAATCTCTGTATTGGTTATTGTAATATTCTTGCATGGTATATCATCATTGGTTTCAATGTCAATTCCATACTGCGGATCAGTTCCTTTCGCATAATTAAAGTGACAGTCATCTATCGTAACGCCATCCGCAGATACAATGCCAAGATTGTTTCTTCTATTGTGATGAACATTACAACCCGTTATGTTTATATCTATGTTGTCTGCTGTTGACTGATAAGACCTTCCCAGATATATTCCGTCACCCCAGCACTGGGAGATATCCATATCCTGTATATGAATGTTCGTGCAGTCATAGATACCGACTCCATGTCCCGACTCACTGTCGTCTGTACCGATATGTTCATTCCGTTCGCCTATGATCGTACCGCCGGAAATTGTAACATTACTACAGCCTTCTATCTTTATGACGTGGAAATCATCACTTTCACTGTTTCCAATTGTCATAAGCAACGCTCCGGGTGACATACGCACTTCAAAGTAATCCCTTGCTTCCAGAGGATCCCAAGTCACTCTCGGATCCCTTCCGTCTAAAAATATACCGCAGTTCCAATTCGCTGTTGCATCGATCCAATAAACCCCGGCAGGAATATAAACACCATCATATACAAATGCCCCTCTGTTTTTGGTATGATTTGCATATTTTATACACTTTACGATGCCATAAGTATCATCAGTGGCAGTACTGGCATCATAATCATAAATATAATCGTCCATCTGTATGTACTCACTATAGTCAAGATAATTTTCCGGTATATCATCAGCACCTTCTACAATCACATAACATTGCTGGACGTACTTGCCTTTCGTCAGTTTAAGTATAGCAGCTCCTGCCTTTTTTGCTGTGAGCAGACGTTCCTCTATATTTAAGGATACTACATCAGAATTACTAATTTCCCACTTAATACCGCTTAAATCCTGTTCCTGAATGTCATCGTTTTCAAATCTTAACTTATAAGTATCATCCACGTTCATCACAATAGATTTGTCTGCATCTTTAAGAATCGGAACATCTACGATTTCAACCGTACACTTTGCCTTTTTGTTGCCATCCTGCGTAGTCGCTGTGATTGTTACGCTTCCTTCTTTTTTGAGCATGATCTGCGCAGTGACAGTTGTTGAAATAACACCATTACCTGTTTTGTTTTCAACAATTTGACCACTCTCGACGGTTGCAATATTGCTGTTGGAAGTAGTCCAGATGACCGTTGGATTCGTAAGTGATTCCTTTTCATATGCCGATATAATTGTGGCAGTAAGTTTTCCTTTTTCAGTATTGTCTCCCTGAATGGAAAGCAAAAGATCGGTTTTATCCAACATAATTCCTTTTATCTGGTTTATCCGATAGGTTTTCTTGTTAATTTTAAAAGAATACGTTTTCGTTCCGCCATACTCACCAAGTCCACGTAATGTGACTTTGGCAGTACCCGCCTTGATATTGTTCTTGTATTCGCCTTTCAGAATTTCATAACAAGTTCCGGGTAATTCGTTTTCCTTTTTCTTCTGATCGCTGCTTGTAGCATAAACATGAATATCGTTCTTTGTCAATGTGATTTCATTTCCGGTGTATTCCTGCGCATCAATTGTAACTTTCAATTTACTAATACTTGTTTGATATATCCGGTAAGCGCCGGTAATATTGGAACCTGCATAATTGTTTATTCCATGCACGGTAATCCTAACGGTAGTTCCTGCTTTAGGTGCCTCACCGCTTGTCATATTGTCATAACTATAGTCAGACGCCTGTATCTTGTCATAATCTGTACCCTCAACCAGCTTTTTACCGTTAGCATCTTTGATTGTAGGTTTAGATTGCCATGCATTTGCCTTTTCGCTATACTGCTTATCGGAAATCGAAATGGCTGCCTGCCGCTCTAAATCTCCGGTTGTAACCTTAATCTTCTTTCTCACACTATATCCGCTATAATTTCCTTTTCCGGTAATTGTACATGTCATGGTTGAACCCGCACTCTTATTGTCGGTTAATTTTACCGTATAATCAGTCTTATTATTCAAGATATTTTCATCCTGATCCATTAATACAAAGTCCGGTACTGCTCCACCTTTTTGATATGGAGTCTCGAACGTCTCTTCTTCGGCTGTTACAACTTTTTTTACGTTCTTCCAAACAATTGTGAAATTCTCTTCATTTATATTAGGTGTAATCTTATATTTTATCTTGAGTGTTCCCGTATATCTGCCCATACCTGTAAAAGTAGCAGTAGCTGTACCGACTTTCTTATGATTACTGTACTTAACGGTATAGTCCATACCTTCCTTAAGGGGTACAGGCTCACTGACACCCTCCCCGGCATAAACAAGCACACCTTCTTTTTCCTGAATAATTCCACCATCATCACTTAGTCTCTTCTGTGAAAAGACAATAGTGTCCTGCCAGCCGTCAACAGTCTTAGCATTTTTGAGTTGCCGGTCGCCGACTACCTTTATATTTACCTTTTTCATTCCCCGGTAATTCTTATCCCTGCCGGCATCTGACGGATAGACTTCAATGTATCCGGTTCCTACACCGTCCGCATATACACTGTATTCATAAAGGCTTGAATCCAGAGTTCCGTTTTTGCCTAATTTGACAGAGGTAATATGTACATCTTCTGTAGATAATGGTTTACCATGGTATTCATATTGCTTCCTGTCAAGGGTAACAGTTGCAGATTCCATATTAAGACTCTTGTCATCGAGTACTACCAAAGACATTTCAAACTCGCCGGTAAAGTTACCAATTCCAATAACCTTATATTTATATGGTGTACCCTTTGTGTAGGAATCGCCTTTTTTATATTCCTCAGGCAGGGTAGAATAATCACAGGTAAAATCTTTGTTAGAGGCAAGCTTTTTGTTATTATAATACAAAGTCGGTGCCGGAATCTTCAATGTCTTAGCATAAGAAACCACCTGCTCGTAGCTCATGCCGTCATTAAGTTTCCTCTGCTTAATTGTAAAGTACAACGTTCTTGAGCCGCTGTACTGTCCTTTCAATTTAATCGTAACGGATGGTGCCTTAGCTGAATCATAGGCTGCCGCATTTACATTATTTTTATATGTCAGGGTATAATCCGTCTTTTCCTTTAAAAGTGTTTCATTATGATAAACGCGGATATCCTGTGTAATCTTCTGTCCCGTATAAACAAAATCTTCACTCTCCTGTTGAAAACCCGCTACCCATATGTCACCGGAGAGGTCAAGAACTTTTTCAGTACCTCCATTGCTTGCAACTTCCACTTTAACAAAAGACGTTAGACCGTTATATTTAGCACTTATTTGCGTATAGCCTTCCGCCTTTGCAAGAACCAAACCCTTATCCACAGTGGCTATGTTCTTGTTGCTGCTTCCCCAAATAATCTTCGACGGGTCTACAGTTCCTTCTTCTCCCTGCGCATCATCTGACTCAATCCGCGCGATAATCTGCCGTTTATCTCCGGGCTCCATTAATTTATCATTAGCTTCATTTTCAAAATATAATATCAACTTCTCAATGGATTCACCCAAATCCTGCTGATCATTGTTTTCAAATAACTCCGAGTTGGCATTATTAATATCAATACTTTCCACTGCCGGGTCACTATAGGATTCTTCAGGCAGGGTATCATCCGGTATATCTTCTTCACCGGTTTCTTCAGTGGCTGATTCATCCATAACTGACTCTTCCCCTTGAATTTCATCAGTATCAATATTTTCTGCGTCTAACGTATCATCCTGTGCTTCATCAATATTCGTATCTTCTTTTGGACAAAAAGGTAATGTTACTGCCGCATAAAATTCGTCGGTCTGCTCCCCTTCTGCTTCTAAATAATAGACTGCACGGATATAGTAGTTGTAGTCTTTGTAATCTTCGGAAGCTTCATCCGACTCAACATCTTTGGCAGTCAATACTGCCGTCTTATAATAATCACTCTCTTCATCTTTGTTCTCTGTCATTGTAAAATATGGTGAATCGGTCACAACTTCAAAATCTGCCCAATTATCTTCCTCATTGATAAGACAGACGCTGCCCTCTTCCGTTCCGGTTTTTCCGCGAAGAATGCTCCATACTAGTTTACCTTCTTCATTCTCTGTTATCGCATCTATGTTATGATGTACAAACAGCAGGACGGAATCTGACATTTCAAAAGAAACCGGCAAATCGTATGTGAATTCCGAATCATCCGGATACGGAAGTTCATCCCCTGCATTTATTTGTCCGATATTTACAAATTGCGATTCCGTTTTCTCATCTGTTTCAGATGCTGAGTCTTCATCTTCTTCTGTTTCATCCATTGAGATGAATTCATTATCTTCTGATACTTCATCTGAAACAGTGGTTTCCTCTTCGTCTGCCTGCAGAGACTCTTCATCATCCTCTGAAACCACGGTTTCAACTGCTATATCATTACCTGTTGCAAATGCGGTAATACTGTCACAATCGCTAAATATCAATGACATAGTAAGCATAAGCGCAAACCATCTTTTCATTATCCGCATAACCTTATTCTCCCCTTACAAAAGGACTCCTTAAACCGAATTCTCGGCTTAAGAAGTCCCAAATTGTCAATATTGTATTAGAACTTTCCAGCCTTAGCAGCTTCCTCAATGGAAACAGCCACAGCCACCGTAGCTCCAACCATCGGGTTATTACCCATACCGATAAGTCCCATCATCTCAACGTGAGCCGGTACTGAAGATGAACCTGCAAACTGTGCATCGGAATGCATACGTCCCAATGTATCAGTGAAACCATAGGAAGCAGGACCTGCAGCCATGTTATCAGGATGAAGTGTACGTCCTGTACCACCACCGGATGCAACTGAGAAGTATTTCTTTCCGGCTTCTGTTCTTTCCTTCTTATATGTACCTGCTACCGGATGCTGGAATCTGGTAGGATTGGTAGAGTTACCTGTGATGGAAACATCTACGTTCTCTTTCCACATAATAGCTACGCCTTCAGGAACTGAGTTAGCGCCATAGCAGTTAACTTTGGAGCGAAGTCCGTCTGAGTAAGATATTCTCTCTAATTCTTTTACTTCGTTTGTATAAGGATCATACTCTGTCTCAACAAACGTAAAACCGTTAATTCTTGAAATAATCTTTGCAGCGTCTTTTCCAAGACCGTTTAAGATAACGCGGAGAGGTTTCTGACGTACCTTGTTAGCTTTCTCTGCGATACCAATTGCACCTTCTGCAGCTGCAAATGATTCATGACCGGCAAGGAATGCAAAGCAGTCAGTCTCTTCCTCTAATAACATCTTTCCTAAGTTACCGTGTCCAAGACCTACCTTACGGGTATCTGCAACTGAACCGGGAATACAGAATGCCTGAAGTCCCTCACCGATTGCTGCAGCAGCATCTGCTGCTTTCTTACAGCCTTTTTTAATAGCGATTGCAGCGCCTACGGTATAAGCCCAGCAAGCGTTCTCAAAACAGATAGGCTGGATTTTCTTAACCTGCTCATAAACGTCTAAACCGGCGTCTTTTGTAATTTTCTCAGCTTCTTCGATAGAAGAAATGCCATAATTATTTAATACAGAATTGATTTTGTCAATTCTTCTTTCATATGATTCAAATAAAGCCATCTTATCTTTTCCTCCTGTTTTTTATTCGCATCTGGGATCGATAATCTTTACAGCGTCATCAACACGGCCATACTGTCCGCATGCTTTTTCATATGCTGTGTTAGGATCATCACCTTTTTTAATAAAGTCAGTCATCTTTCCAAGGCTTACAAACTTGTAACCGATAATCTCATCATTTGCATCAAGTGCAATACCTGTTACATAACCTTCAGCCATTTCAAGATAACGAGGACCTTTCTTCAAAGTACCATACATAGTACCAACCTGACTTCTTAAGCCTTTACCCAAATCCTCAAGACCTGCGCCTACAGGAAGTCCTTCTTCTGAGAATGCAGACTGTGTACGGCCATAAACAATCTGTAAAAACAGCTCTCTCATTGCCGTATTGATAGCGTCACATACAAGGTCTGTATTGAGCGCTTCCATAACAGTCAGACCCGGTAAAATTTCCGATGCCATAGCTGCCGAATGAGTCATACCGGAACATCCGATTGTCTCAACCAGTGCTTCCTGGATGATGCCTTCTTTTACATTCAGGGTCAGCTTACAAGCGCCCTGCTGAGGAGCGCACCAGCCTACACCATGTGTCAAACCGGAAATATCTTTTACTTCTTTTGCCTGAA
>JAFLTH010000109.1 GCA_022510525.1 Lachnospiraceae bacterium
CAATGTATTTCCACATGAAAGATTTCCAATGGACAGATTTCTGGCGAAGACGGTATTAAGACAGGGAAATTGTTATATCGTGCAATCCAAGACGGACGCGGAGGATTTGCAGACAATTGTTGAGCGACCCATATATAAACAGACGGTTCATCCGACCTACAATGTTTTTAAGATTGAAAATATCTCGGAGGAAGAGGCAAGGAAAAGACTAGATATCAAGTCGGAGAAAAAGGTATTGCTGTTTTTTGGGTTCGTGCGGGAGTATAAAGGCTTAAAATACCTGATTCAGGCAATGCCGGAAGTAGTGAAGCAGGTGGAGGGGACTGAACTGCTGATTGCCGGTGATTTTGCGGGCGCGGAGGAAAAGCAGCGATATCTCGATCTGATGCGGGAATGTGGTATACAGGAGAATGTCAAAGTCTATGACGGATATATTCCCGATAGGGAGGTAGAAAAGTTTTTTGCCGCCTGTAATCTGGTGGTACTCCCATATATCAGCGCAACGCAGAGCGGCATTGTACAGATTGCGTTCGGCTTTGAAAAGCCGGTTGTGGTGACTGACGTGGGAGGACTTCCGGATGTAGTGGAGGACGGAAAAACCGGCTATGTGGTGGAAGCGGAGAACAGCGCTCGGTTGGCTGAAGCAATCGTGGATTATTTCAATCGTGGTATGGAAAAGGAATTTACGGAAAGCGTGAGGCAGGAGGCATATCGGTTTTCTTGGGACAGGATGGTGGAGAATATAGAGGAGTTGCAAACTACAAGAGATATTTGAAAATATATTGTAGTTATATGAACATAGAAAGGAAGAAAATGAACATTTTAGTTACGGGTGCAACAGGATTTATGGGGACTTATCTTGTATCCAGATTAATAGAATGTGGACACATGGTGAGGGCACTGGTTCGTGATGAAGCTAAAGCGAGGAGAGTATTGGATAAATCCTGTGAAATTTTTGTTGGTGATGTAGAAAAAGAAGAAACCTTGATTGGATGTTGTGAGAATATCGATGTGGTTTATCATATGGCGGCATTGATGGGACATGATTCACCAAGTCCGGAAGCCTTTGAGAAGTTTAGGAAAGTGAATGTTTATGGTGTAACAAACATTATTAGGGAAGCCAAAAAGAATAATATTGTAAAATTTATTCATATAAGCAGCACTGCAGCTTTGGGGTTGCAGAAGATAATTAAGGTAAATGAAGAAACAGAGTGTAGACCATATACTCCTTATCAAGTGACAAAAAGAGAAGGGGAATTATGCGTGTTAGATGAGTTCAGACAAAGTGGTTTCCCGGCAGTGGTGATACGTCCGTCCATGGTATATGGACCGGGGTTCAAAGGAGATTTTTTGACACTGGCTAAAGTATGCAAAAGTGGGTGGTTTCCTAAAATCGGAAGGGGTGCAAATTTATCTCCGGCGTTATATATTACGGATTTGGTAGAAGCGATGGTTAAATTGATTGATAAGGGAAAAGCAGGGGAAATATACATGCTTTCATCAAAGGAGTCTTATACTCTGAGCGAAACTGCAGAAATTATTGGAAGAGTTTTGAATAAAAAAATTAGATTTATTTATGTTCCGAGAAATTTAGCAATAATGGGTGCAGGAATTTTAGAATTTATATGTAAACAATTAGGGAAAAGACCACCAGTTACAAAAAGGAATATTCAATCGGTCTCAACAGATAGAATTATTGATATTTCAAAGTTGTCCAAAGAGCTGGAATTTGAGCCCTGTATTTCATTGGAAATAGGATTACCGAAAACAATCCGGTATTTTATAGAACAAAAATATTTATAGGACAGAAAATTATGGGAAAAGAAGTAGAAGTATTTGGAGTAAATTATGAGAGATATTCGGTAAATAAGAAGTTGGAGAAATTAGCTCGAAAATATAAAATTAACTCTGTTTTAGAAATGCCTGCTCATGGTGCGAAAGCGATGCCATCAATATATTCTTTGGGATTTGCTAAAGATGCAGACAATATTACATTGGTAAATGGTAATCCCAAATATATTTCCGAGTGGGCAAAAGTGGGAGCGAAGGATAAAGTAAATTGGGTAGAGGAAACAGATCTGTATCATACAAAATTCGAAGATGCGTCTTTTGATTTTGTTTGGAATTTCGCATATATTCCTACCTGTAACAGACCGGAGGAACTTATTAATGAAATGGGCAGAATAAGCAGGAAATATATAGGAATTTTCTCTGTGAATTCCGGTAATATTGGTTTTCCTATACACAGATTGGTTCATATAAAAACAGGAATAGAGTGGACTCATGGAGATATCAGATACAACAATCGGCATTTTATCAAGAGAAAGTTGCAGGAACAAGGATTTAAAGTGATTGAGACAGGATTTGTTGATTGCCCTGTATGGCCGGATTCTCTTGGATTTAGAGATGTTAGATTACATAGGATGAATTTAGATTTTAATAAAATGGAGTGGGAGGCTCCCTATGTTGAGATGTTAGTGAACAATTCATTCCCATTATGGATGAAGTTAGTGTATATGATAGAAAAATTACCCCTCCCCCAATTTATCAAATCTGTATATGCGCATATCAATTACACAATTGCGGAAAAGGTAGATCAGTAATGAAAAAAAGTGATTTGTTTACGGTATTAATGCCATATCTGGCGAGTTATAAATTGCATCGTTGGTTTGGAAGTGAAAAATTCAATCCGATGACATTAACCTATTCCGTAACGGCGGCCTGTCAATCCAGATGTAAAACATGTCAGATAGGTGCAATGTTTTGCAAGGACCCGACGAGACCCCAGAAGGATTTAAAGCTTGATGAGATAGAAAAGGTCTTCAAAAGTATGAAGCCGGTATATTTCTTTAATATAAGCGGCGGGGAACCTTTTATGAGGGATGACCTGCCGGAAATAGTTGAGCTGGCATGTAAATACTTAAAGCCGAGAGTGGTACATACGCCGACTAATGCAATTCTTTCAGACAAAATTGTTTGCGATACGGAACGGATGATCTGCATTGTGAGAGATTATGATCCATCAGTGCCGGTAACGGTCAAGCCATCTATAGACGGTATCGGTGAAAAACACGATGAGATCAGAGGTGTAAAAGGCAATTTCGAGTGCCTTCTAAAAACGATTGAAGGACTCAAAAAACTGGAAGAAAAATATGATAATTTTCATTTGGAGTTGGGTACGGTTATTTCCAATTTCAATATAGACGATTTGGATGAGATAGAAGATTATGTACATTCGCTGGGTGTGGAGAGCTATCGAAATGAAGTGGCGGAGTGCAGAACTGAGTTTTTTAATCTGTCTGATCCGATTACGCCGCCGGCAGATGTGTACCGTAGATTGATTAGGGATTTTGCAAAGAAAGTTGAGGACAACATCGGCAAGAAGAAAAAGTTAGCGAGGACAACCGAAGCTATGAGAGTTGTCTACTATGACATAGCAGGGAAGATATTGGATGAGAAGAGACAAGTGATTCCCTGTTATGCCGGAGTTTCCAATGTTCATATCAATTATGACGGCGGTGTCTGGCCGTGTTGTGTGCTCGGATATGATCAGGAGATGGGAAATCTGAGAGACTATGATTATGATTTTCAGGCATTATGGACTTCACGGAAAGCGAAAGAAGTAAGAAAATATATTATGGGGAAGAATTGCGCCTGCCCGTTAGCGAATCAGGCATACAGCAATGAGTTGTTACATTTGCCAACGTTGGTAAGGGCTGGAGTGAAAACGATTGAGTTTAGTAGAAAATGATGGGTGGCATCACTATGAATAGAGTTTTGGCAATACAATCCGGTGAAATTTATAATAAAAACAATATTAGGACTAATTATCAGAAACTTATTCATGAATTTAATAATTTATTGGGAATTATTAATCCGGGAGATAAGGTACTTATTAAACCTAATTTGGTAGCACCATCAGAAATGGCAACTACAGATTCATATCTTCTGGAATGCGTTATTTCTACTGTTTTGGAAATAGGTGCAAAACCTATTGTTGCTGAATCTTCCGGCTTTGAGTTTTCCACAGAAAAGACTTTTGAAATATTGGGGATAGATTCACTGTGCAAAAAATATGATATTCCATTAATAAATTTAGATGTTGAAGAATTTATAGAAGTGGAATCTGGGAATCCTTATGTACCAAAATATAAGTTGCCAAAGTTGATTTCCGAGGTAGATAAAATTATCAATATGCCATGTTTAAAGGGACATTCTATTACAAAAGTTACCTTTTCCATAAAAAATTTATTTGGTCTATTACATAGAGAAAGTCGCAGGAAGATTCATGCGACAAATTTGGAAATGGGAATACGATGCTTGAAAAAACTTGTACATGTGGATTTTATTATTGTAGATGGATTATGGAATTTGACGAATGCTGTATTCAGTGATTACTTTTATCAAGGTATTGTATTAGCCGGAAACGATATGACAGCCGTAGATATATGTTGCTGCCGACTATTTGGAGTAGACTACAAAAGTATACCACATATTTATGGTCCTGATGAACAAAACGGTTTTTCTTATGTGGAATTATCAGAAATTGTACATTACGATAATAAAATTAAGGAACGCTCAAAACATTTTAGCAGACAAAGTAAAAAGTATAAAATTATGTATTCTGTCGATTTGCTCTTTTATAGTATTTGCAAGTTTTCGTTTATTCCTTATGCGCATTATTTTTTAGGACTTCGTCCGTACGTTAATAAGAAAAAATGTAAGAAATGCGGTTTGTGTGAAAAAATATGTCCGGTCAATGCTATAAATGGGCAAAAAATATCCATAAAAAAATGTTTCAATGTCAGATGTCTGCGATGCTTGGATGCATGTCCTTATCATGCAATAGAAAAGAGAGGATTTCATAAGCAATAATTGAAATTTCATGGGATAAGCAATCATGATGCAAATGTATTAAGTATTTGAAAGAAAATGGAGTCACAATTAAGAAATGCGAATGGATATGCAAAAATTTAAGAAGATGCTTACGGTATTTGGCAGAATGGTATCTATAATATGTATTCTTTTTGTAGGCTATAGATTGTATAAACTTGACATTGACTGGGGATTGTTTGCTAGATCACCTGGGAAAATTTTGATTATTATGGGGCTGTTATTTTTACAGGTGATTGATAATTGTTTAAACGTTACTTCATGGAAAATGTATTTAGATACCTTTTCCGCTCAAAAAAATTCATATTCAGAAATAGCCAGTATATATTTGAAATCAAATATTGCTAAGTATTTACCCGGAAATGTAGCTCATTATGTAGGCAGAAATGTTTTGGGCAAAAAAATAGGAGTAAAGCAGAGTAGCATACTAATGGCTACCATCTTTGAAGTGATCTGTTTAAGCGTTTTTAATATTTTATTTGCACTAGTTATGTCATTTCAAAATACGCAAAACTTTATCAGCAGATTAGTAGCTGAACAGAGAATGTTCGTGGATTCACCGATATTGATTATGATCGTTTTGATAATCCTTATGATTGGCATTTGTGTGCTTGTAAAATACCGAAAAAAAATTGCCCATTTTTTGACTAAGGAAGTCGTTTTAACGGTGATTAAAACAATTCCGATATACATAGCAACTATTATGGTAACAGCTCTAATGCTTACTCTTATTTTTTTTGCTATACTAAATATGCCAATCAATTATGCGAGTGTTGCATCAGCGAACTCACTTTCGTGGCTGGCAGGATATATTGTTCCGGGAGCTCCGGGTGGAATCGGGATTCGTGAAGTTGTCCTTGTGTGGTTATTGGAGGCTGAATGCTTGCCTGAACTTGTCATATTGGCGGCTGTTCTGTTGAGAATCTGTGTGATATTTGGGGATTCCTTATCATTTTTAGGAGCAGTATTTATGGATAGTTTAAAAAGGAGAAAGGAAGTACGGAATGCATAAGAAAAAGATGATATTGTCTCCAAAATTCTTCATATATTTAATTACTTTACTAATCCATGTCATTGTTATTCCTTTTTATAATGTAACGATTATACCTGATGAAATCAATCCACTTGCTTTGGGTTATATGCTCAGAGGGGAAGATTGGACACAGTATTTGATTTCAGATGGACATTATTATAAATATGGTCAACTGCTTATCCGGTTACCGCTAGTTTTATTGATTAAAAATAATTATATCCTGTATCGTGCTCTGTTATTGGAAAACGCGTTTGTTGTAAGCTTTATCCCCGTATGTGTTTACGTAATACTAACAGAATATTGGGGCTGTAAAAAAGTTGAGAAGAGTTTTCAGATTGCTATAATGATTGGCTTTATTCCGTCAGTATTGCTTAACAATAAATTTGTTTGGTCAGAACCACTTTTGTTCGTAATACCGTGGATTATTATGATTCTCTTTTTAAAGATTTTGAAGCAGGATATCAGTGATTCTGAAAAGTGGATTTATAGTGTTATGATTGCTGTTCTACAGGTTTACGCTTATATGGTGCATACACGTGGCATAGTGATTCTTATCGCATCATTGCTGTGCACAATCATTATGCGATTTGTGATTAAAGAGAAGAACATTAAATTTATTCCGTATCTTGGTGTGACAGCAATTTTATGCTTTGTTGATTCTGTGCTTGGAACGATCATAAGAAATCATATGTACAATGGAGTTGAGGATTTAGCAGGGGGTACAACATCTTTTATAAACAGTGAATTTATTCATAATGTTATGTCTGTATCAGGGCTAAAACTTTTAGGAGAAGAGATTGCAGGATGGCTGTATGTCAGTGTAAGCAGTACTTTTGGGCTGACAGGTCTTGGGCTTGTTATTTCGATTGTACTTCTTGTAAATGCCAGAAAATGGAGTGAGTATTCCAAGCAGGAATTGATTATTGTTTTGTTTGGAATGTTGTTATTCTGTGGTTCGCTAATGATTGGTGTTCTCTTTTTCTTTAACGATCTTTTTGAGTATGCGGAAATAGAAATTATAAGGCGGGGAGACAGACTGATATATGCTAGATATCTGGATCCGGCAAGCGTGTGCATCAGCTTTATTGGCTTGTATTACCTTTTGGTCAAAAAAAGTACAAGCACAAAATTTTGTGTTTTCTATTCAGGATTATCTTTTATTCTGTTACAGGGCTTTTTTGTGAGCAAGATTGCAGATAGAATAAATAATACGATAATTTGGGCGCAAAACCTCATGACGGTGAACTATTTATGTGATATAAAGCAAAGTTTGAGAAGTGGCGCGTATTCAACGGTCGGAAGGCTGTCGAGCGGGATAGCCATTTTTGGCATGATTGCAGTTATGATCTATATCATTTCGATGATGTACCATAAGAAGAACAGAGTGTTCTTTCTAATTAACATTTCATGTTTTTTGGTCTGTTATTTTTGGAATGCTTACAATGTTATATACAGGCTGGACAGTTACCAGACGAATATCATAAAGGAATATGAAAATATTATCAGGTGCGTAAATGAAGAGGAAGAACTCAAAAATATTTATTTGGATGACGAGATACTGCGAAGCAGTTTTCAGTATATATACTCTGATTATTATGTTGTGACGAGAAGAGATGACAATAGGTTTTCGGTCGAGGAAATGTTTATCTTATCACCGGCGGGAACATACAATAAAGCTTTATATGACAATGATTATTATGAAATAGTTGATAGTGAGAATATTAATGAAGACTATCACCTGTACATAAAAGGAGAGCGACTCAACCGGACGTTGAATGAAAATGGTTATGCCACTCGTGAAGTCAGCGGATTAGAAGTGCAGGAGTAAGAGAAAGGACGTCCTAATGGAAAAAAGGGAAAAAACACAGGCAGTGAAAATGAATGAAATATTTATAGCAGCCCTGCTTCTGGTCTCCATGCTGGTGTTAGTGGATTTTGAGATCATGGGAATGCAGTTGAATGTCTTCCTGCTTTTTATCATGGCGCTCATATATATTTGTTATCGAGCAGTATTTATGCGAAACACCGCACCTTTCACTCTCAGACCACAGCAGATGGTAGACCTCGTCGTGCTGATTCTGCTCGGGTGGAATCTGTTCTCCATAATCGGGAAACTGTTTCAGGATTTGACTCTTGGAGCGATCAATTATCAATTTGAAGTGACATGTATTGTTTTTTCTTTTTTATACTTTTTGGTTAAAGATAATAATGAACTTCACGATTGGTATTTTGATTTGATTATCGATTCGGGGCTATTGGTCATAATAGCCATGCTGCTTTATTATCTGTGTGGTGTGCAGTCGACGGGAATTCTGTCGGCAATCATGAACGATTCCGGAGAGTGCGCTTCGTATTTGCTTCTGCCCTGTGCCGCCTGTGTTTTTCGATATAATATGTGCAGGGATCAGAGGAGTTCTCTGTTTTATCTGCTGACAGCTGCGATGGGATTTTTTACACTGTTGATCAATCATAATATCATAAGCCTTTGGCTGATGTCGCTTGTGTTTTTTGCGGCACCTGTATTGATGAAACCGACGGCTGAATTTGTAAAGAGGGATACGCAGATCGGCTTCCTGTTCTTTTTCATGATGAGCAATATGGGGCTGCTGACAAATTATACGCAGCTGATACAAAAAGAGATAGATATAAGTCTGGAGCAAAGTTTATATATGGATTTGCTCATAGCGGCAGCCGGTGTGTTCTTTTACATATATTGGAGCATGAATCCGGAGGGTGTGGACAGGGATAGACTGGTGATGAATAATTTGAGGCGCGGATATGCGTCTGCCCTGCTGCTGATAGGCATTATTTTTCTGAGCATTGTGGCAGGAGGCGACAGATGGAGAGAACTGCCGGACACTAAAGGTGCTGCCATGCTCAAGAGTTTTGCAATTCCTCTTGTCGATGAGATCAAAAACTGCAAAAATGCATGGATTTATTGTATGGGAAAAAACAGTGCATGTTTTTTGATTATATTGGTATTGACAACATTATTGGCAGTGCGGATTATCAGAAATCAAAGCCATGACAAGCCGCTGACAGGCAGTTTCTTGATCATTTCACTGATGATTTTCATAGAGACTTTTTTCCTTGTACCTTGCAGCAACATCCTGCCGATCTATCTGTTGATAATTGTCATGTCGGCGTTTTATAAGGAGGACAAACCACAGGAGGCTGCCCATAAAAGAAATAATCAAACGGAGATGATTGATAAATGATGGAAAGAATCATGAAAAAAATTATGGCATCATTTATAGTGTTAATGCTGATACCGGTTATTGCAGCGGGATATCTGCTGCCTGTCCATGCCCGGGAAGAGGCGACTGAAATGCAGATTGAGCTGTTTATGAGAGCCTTACAGCAGATTGATGCAAAAGCGGTGCCCAAGGATGATGCCGAGACGATATTTACCTACGATGAGGGGGATCATATTTATGTGACAGGTGAGACACCGAACGGTTGGTATATTGTTTATTACAGGGGAGAGACGGGATATATTAATAAGAGTGTATCGCAGGGAGTAGAGGCGGTGCAGGATGAACAGGGTCTACAGAGCGAACAGAATGCGCAGGTTATATTGGAAGCCGAAAAATTAGATCTGGATGCTTTGGACGATGAATTGGCAGCACAGGAAGTGGAAAATAAACTGATTGCAGAAGGAGTGGAAAGATATCTGGCGGAAGCCCGTCGTTCCAAGATATGGGGCGCAATGATCGTCCTTCTTGTCATCGGTATTTTTGCGGTTGGAATTGTCTCAACGATACGTGCAGAGAAAAAGGATTGATAGTATACTGCAGGTACGGGGCGATCTATTGTCAGTTTCATCAATAGAAAACACCTGATATAAGCAAACGGATGAGATAGTCCATCCGTCACTTATATCAGGTTTTTTTAGTATTTCTTGCGATAGTAGTGCTCCAGACTCTGAATCAGCTTATAGAACGCCATGGCAATGGCACACAGAATGATGATGGATGTGATTACCATACTCAGCTGAAAAACCTGTGAACCATAGATGATCAGATATCCGAGGCCTCGTCTGGCAGCGAGAAATTCACCGA
>JAFLTH010000011.1 GCA_022510525.1 Lachnospiraceae bacterium
GGAATTTGATAATACCAAGATTTACTGAAGGATGGAATCTTAAACCGCCCTTGTAAGGACCGATTGCGCTGTTAAACTGTACACGGAATCCGTTGTTAACCTGAACCTGTCCCTTGTCGTCCACCCAGGGAACGCGGAACTGTACGATTCTCTCCGGTATTGTAAGTCTTTCAAGTAAAGCATCTTTTCTATATGCTTCCTCATCAGCTTCAATAACTACACGAAGTGACTCCAATACCTCTTTTACCGCCTGATGGAACTCCGGCTGTGCGGGATTTTTTGATACAACTAGTTCATAGACTTCATCAACATATGACATTTTACATGTCCTCCTTTGGTTATATTATAAAAAATAATGGATGACACGCACCGCGAGCCACCCTTACATTAATAAAAGCCAAAGACTGAGGTCTTGGCTTATAGACTCCCTTGCCCTTTATCATTATAGTATGTGATTTATAAATCCACAACCCTGATTTCATACATACATGTATAAAAATTTCACATAATTTTTTATACAAAATGTACAATGATACAGATATTCTGGTATTATTGTATACAATTTATGCTGTTTTCTTGGCTTTTTTTGTTTTGTTTTATCTGATTTCGTATCTACAAGTATTCCTTCAGCCTCTCAATATTTTTCTCCTCAAAATCCATAAACTCCCTGGCCAGTTCCACTGACATATCCTGCGCAGATGCATTATGTTTTACCGCTTTATACATATTAGTAAGCCCTCTGTTGCTTCCCGCTATCATCATTTCGGCCAGATGGCTGGTACTTATATTTGTCAAAGTACCCATATGCACACTGCCGCGCAGCATAATATCATTAATCTGATTATTCCTATATGTTTCGCTGCCCTCCTCCACAAGCTTTTCAACCGCATCATTATGAATCTTTGCATACCCCAGCGACTGTTTGGAAAGGCTCATTGTAAACTCATTATCGGTGGATTTGTCCAAAAGCGCATCTATTGTTGTCATAGCCATTTGCGCATTTTTCTGGATTTCTTTAAGAATCGTAATGTCATCCTGTTTCATATAAATGTAAATGCCTCCTGTTATTTGTTTTTTGATAAAAAAAGAGCGTAGATTTTACTCTACACTCTTTACTATTACCATTTTTACATTCTTTAAACTTTACTCAACATAGTCTGACTTCACATAAGCAACTCCGCCGTTATACTTAATCTTGGTCCAGCCGTCCGCCTGCTTCATAATAACATCAAGCTTATCTCCGACATAGGCGGTTGCAAGCTTCTCGCTGTTTTCGCTGGCACCACTTCTGATCCTTACGTTTTCTTTTACAGTAACTGTTCCGGTAACCGTAGTGCTATTGTTGTTACTGCTGCTATCGGTTGAAGAGTTATTACTGTTTGCGGTATCATTGTTATTTGAAGTCTGGGAATCCGTACCGTTTCCGTCAGTTTCGTTCGCTGCCACTTCGGTAGTCTCCACATCTTCCAGATATTCGCTCTTGATGTATGCTTCGCCGTCATTATATTTGACCTTGCTCCATCCGTTTTCTATCTTTTCGATTAAGTCGAACTCATCACCAAGTGCGGCCTTTCCGAGTTTATCGGCCGTTTCACTGTCAGACGAACGGATATTCACAACATCTGTAGCCTTAACCTTTGTTACCACTGTAATAGTACCGGAATTATCCGTTTCCCCGGTTTCCGAACCTGCCTCTGTGCCTTCTCTGGAATCCGCCTCTGCTTCTGCCTCGGCCTGAGCAAGCGCCTCTCCTATATTTTTCTCAATCTCTTCGTTTACATCACGGATAAGTTTCTTAAGGTCTTCGTCTTCAGCAACCATGTTATTATAGGAGGCTGTAACTTTATTATTTAAGTCAATCACATCATCCTGAAGATTGACTTCCATAATATAATTCAGTTCGTCCTCGTCGCCTTCATCGCTGCGATTGATATAATAACTGCCATCTTCTCTCTGACATACATAATGAACCGTCATACCCGGAACCGGCTCATCATAATCAATGAACTTAACGGTCGAACATACATAAACAACATAGGTATTATCCTTGGGACCCGGTTTATAATATATGTCCAGAGTCGGATAAGATTCTATATATTTACTTGTTTCCTCAATCCGCATAACAACCTTATCATCAATATCTTCTACCAGCTCACGTACAGTATCAACATCACCGTTTACCTGCGCCGTATAATATCCGTTAATAAGCTCTGCAATATCCGGATTATCATTCTCCTGAAGCGGAACCTCAGGCACTACATTTCCTGTTATGTCCTCTAATGTACTGTTTGCAGTAACATCTTCCTGTCTATTGTTTTCTCTCTTATTTGCACTAACGGAAATAACAACGGTAACTATTACACACACTGCCAGAACCACAGGCATAACAATCCTAGAGTGCTTTACAAGCCAGTTCCCAAGAATTTCAAGTTTTGACATAAGAAACTCTTTTTTATCGTTATTTGACGTACTCATATCCTACAACCTTTCATAAAATCGTAACTCAGGTGAGATGAATGCACCCGACAGGAATCGAACCTGCATCAAAGGCGTCGGAGGCCTACGTTCTATCCGTTAGACTACGGGTGCAATGTTACAAATATGTTAAATCATCTTATTCATAATAACATAAGTAGAACATATTGTCCAGTAATCAATAGAATAAGAAAAATTTCCCTGTATTTTCAATATTTTGGCACCCATCCAACACCCTGAAACATAACTATTACATAGTAGTATAGTTTCACATCATATCTGCATCTTTAATAGTTATCTGCTCCGTAAACCTGTCATAATAATATATATTATAAGACAATATCTCCTCCGGCTCAAGCTGAGTATCATTCACATCCCTTACCATATCCCTATAAAACGCGGTTTCCGCCACATTGTCATCCGGTATAAGGAGCACTTCATGTATGGAACTTGGAAGTATAATAAGATTTCTTTCCAGTCTTTCGGCAAGCTCCTTTATGGATTTGGAATATAACAGTACGGCCGCTCCGAAATATCTGCTTTCGCTGCTAAGGAAGTACATAACCACTCCCTCGCCATGCAATACGGCATCCTCACCATGCAAAATCCCCACGGCTCTTATGCCTACATTACTCCCGTTATTACAATCCAGAATGATATCATTTATAATATGTCCTATTGGCATAAAATCCTCCGGCTGCAATTTAAGCATATTAGATCTGGCATTTTTATATAAGTCTTCCAAATCTACGTCCCACATTGACATATGAGTATTTCGGATCAATATCGTCGCTTTACCGAATCTTTCTTCCTCAAATAAGTAATAAAACACTATTGCAAGATCATTCCATTTTACATACGGAATTTCCTCAAGAAGCCTGGTATTTCTTTCCCGGTTGATCAATTTATAAAGAATCCTGTCCTTTACGGTTTCAAAGCGGGTAAAAAAGTCCATATTTATCCTGACTTCTTTTGCATTCTGCCTATAAACATTCAAGATATCTTTAACTATTTCACCCAATGCTCTGCCTCCTCTGTAATCTTCATACAGCTCATCAATATAAATTGACGGTGCCACGTTACTCCCTCTTTTACTTATCATAACACTGTGCAGACACACACCGTTATTTTTAGTAACCTCCTTATATACCGCTTCATATTCACTACCCATAATTTTTGTGAGTGAAATACACACTTTATTTCCAAACTCTCCTATTGTGATATAGTTCATATCGTCCTCTCTTTCCATTCTCTCCGGACAACCAATCACTAATAAAAAAGACAATGGACACGCTTCTTCCATTGTCTTATAGGCTTAAAATATTAATAATATACAATACTGTATTGATTAAATAACCGATTATACTCTGGACAGGTACTCACCTGTTCTTGTATCAATCTTAATCACTTCACCCTGGTCAACAAACAAAGGCACCATAACCTTGGCTCCGGTTTCTACAACTGCCGGCTTGGTAGCTCCGGTAGCGGTATCACCCTTGAATCCCGGCTCAGTATCCGTAATCTCAAGTTCTACAAACATAGGCGGTTCAACAGAGAATACATTACCGTTATAAGAACATACTTTGACCATCTCATTCTCTTTTACAAATTTAAGAGCATCGCCTACCGTACCACTGTCAAGTGCTACCTGGTCATATGTTTCCGTATCCATAAAGTTATATAAATCGCCGTCTGCGTATAAGTACTGCATATCTTTTCTATCAATACGTGCCTGTGGGCATTTCTCGGTTGGTCTGAAGGTTTTCTCTACCACACCTCCGTTGATAACGTTTTTCAGCTTGGTTCTGACAAAAGCAGCTCCTTTACCGGGCTTTACATGCTGAAACTCAATAATCTGATAAACATTACCCTCATATTCTATAGTAATACCATTCCTGAAATCACCTGCTGATATCATAAAATAATCCTCCTGAAATTTTCACAATATAATTCTTATATAGTTTATACTATAAACTTGCAATTTTCAACCTCTTTCCCAAAAAAAGCTAAACTTTTTCAAAAAACAGAGGCACAGTCCGTAAGATGTGATATGATTTTAAGCTGCTGCGGGCAGGCTTTTTCACACTGGCCGCACGCAATACAATCTGAAGCCGTTCCCACATTTTCAATTGCTTTGGCATAGTCGGAATGCCCCTCCTCAAGCTGTCCCCAGACAAGCTGCTTATTTCTTGCCGCAAATATTTCCGGAATCGGAATCTCCTTGGGGCAGCCCGCCGTACAGTAATGACAAGCCGTACAAGGAATCGCCTTCAATCCTCCCATTGCCTCCTGCGCCTTACGGATTGCGGCCTGCTCATTGGCATCAAGCGGCTTAAAATTTTTCATATAAGAAAGATTATCCTGCATCTGCTCTATATTGGACATACCGGAAAGCACCGTAATTATTCCGTTAAGTGATGCCACATAGCGTATTGCCCATGATGCATAAGATGCCGCAGGATCTGTCTCTTTAAAAATATCCTGGACAGCCTTAGGCGGATTGGCCAGTGAACCTCCCTTTACAGGCTCCATAACAATAATGGACTTCCCATGCTTTCTGGCCACCTCATAATTTTCTCTTGCGGTAACATCAGGATTTTCCCAGTCCGCATAGTTAAGCTGAAGCTGAACAAACTCAGCATCCGGATGCGCAGTTAAAACTTTATCCAGTATATCGGGAGTTGAATGAAAAGAGAAACCCCAATGCCTGATAAGTCCTTTTTCTTTCTGCTCTTTCACAAAATCCCATAAGTGATAGTTTTCATAAGTTTTATAATTATTCGTCTGCAGTGCATGAAGCAGATAGTAATCAAAATACTCTGCACCCGTGCGCTCTAAACTGGTAAAAAGTTGACGTTTTGCCGCCTCTTCGTTGGGAGCTCCCAGCCAGGCATTCAGCTTTGTTGCAAGTGTATAGCTCTCACGAGGATATCTGTCAACCAGCGCAGCCTTTGCGGCGCGTTCTGAATCTCCGTCATCATATACATAGGCCGTGTCAAAATAAGTCTGTCCCGCATCCATAAACATATCGACCATCTTTTTAGTATGTTCAATATCGATTTTGCCTGAGCTTTGCTTAGGCAGTCGCATAAGACCAAATCCAAGTTTCGGTGTTGACTCTCCGAAATAACGCTCCATTTTAATCCACTCCTTTACTTAATACAAAATCTATCGCCATCATATATCCTTCCAGTCCCTGCCCGTAAATCTGTTTATCACAGGCGGGTGCCGTCACCGAGACCTTTCTGAAATCTTCACGCTCCATAATATTGGAAATGTGTATTTCCACTTTGGGAACCGTGATACTTGCAAGCGCATCCCTTATGGCATAGCTGTAATGAGTGTACGCTCCCGGATTGATCACAATGCCCTGTGTGCCGTCAAAATAAGCATCCTGAATCCTGTCAATTATCGCACCCTCATGATTGCTCTGGAAAACCTCTATTTCACAGTCTTCTTTTTTTCCCTTCTCTGATATCATATTTAAAAGATAGTCATAGTCCTGGGTACCGTATACACTTTTTTCCCGGATTCCTAGAAAATTTAAGTTTGGACCGTTTATAACCAGTATTTTCATTACAATAACCTTTCCTTTCTTTATATAATAATTTGCATACTATATATATCGCTATTTCGTATCACTTTAAACTGTATGCCGCTTGCAAGTATTTTCAATCTCATTCATAATATCATCAAAATCCTTGCCGTCTACATCTACTATAACATCCGCAGCTCCCTCGTAAGCAGCTGAGCGCTTTTCCATCAAAGTCCTTATTTTTTGCATAGGATCATCCACTTGCAAAAGCGGTCTGGTCCTATCATTTTTCACCCTCTCATAAATTGTTTCAGCACTTGCCCTAAGATAAATCACAGTTCCAAGCTCCTTTAATAAAGCCCGGTTTTCTTCCCGTACAGGAAGTCCCCCGCCTACGGAAATTATCTGATTATTCTCTGTTGCAATCAGCTTTTTAAGACACTTCGTTTCCAAATCCCTGAAATACTCTTCGCCATCCTTATCAAAAATTTCGGAAATCGGCCTGCCCTCATCCTTTTCAATAATCTTGTCCGTATCCAGCATTGAGCGGCGCATACGATATGAAAGCTTAATGCCCACCGTTGTCTTGCCACAGCCCATAAATCCTATTAAAATAATATTATCCATGTTCATCCTCATTTTATCCGATTCGTAAAAACGGCATCTATTAAATTATAAACCCATTTTCTTTTTTATACTATCAAATACAGATTCCGCATCTTCGTCCGAAATCTTCACATCATTCCATAGCTCATATGCATCAATCCCCTGATAAATCAGCATCTTAAGCCCATTATACGCCTTACCTCCCGCTTCAACAACAAGCTGCATAAACCGTGTATTAAAAGGTTTGTATATTAAGTCGTAACCTGTATGCACTTTCTTATAAAAATCCATATCATATATTATCACTTCATCATTATGAGGTTCAAGCCCCACCGATGTTGCCTGTATGGCCAGAAACTTTTTATCGGGAAGTTTATCATAGTCAGACAAAAGCATCGGGTAAATAACTTCTCTTCCAAATGCCTTATTTACTTCATCTGCCACCGCCTGAGCCTTCTCAATCGTACGATTAAGCAAATACACTTTTCCTGCTTTCTGCTGTGCACACAGATACGCAACTGCCCTTGCTGCACCTCCGGCACCCAGAAGAATAATATCCTCACCTTCTATCCGGATACCCTCGCTCATCATAGCACGCTTCAGACCGCTCATATCGGTATTATATCCCTTATAGCCGCCATCTGTCCTGACAAGCGTATTCACCGCACCGATTTTATCAGCCAGAGAATCCACTTTGACCAGATACTTAATGACCTCGCTCTTATAAGGCACCGTAACATTCATACCCAGAATGTCCAGCGCATATGCGCCTTTTACCGCTTCCTCTACTTTACCCTCTTCCACCAGAAAAGGTACATAGACCAGATTATGCCCACACCTTGATGCAAGCGAATTATGTATCAAGGGAGATATTGTATGCTTAATCGGATTTCCGATAACTCCGCAGGTTCTGGTTTGTCCGTCAATCATCTTATTAATTAATTCCTTTCAGTTTTATATCGTTTATTTTTTACTGTTTATTATTCAAGTCTCTATTATAAAAAAACAACACAATCTTCTCCAGATACCGCTTAAGTACAATCTGTATCTCTTCCTTGGGGTGGATAGGTTTGACCAGATAAGTCAATATCCCTGCCTTTTTAGCTCCCCATACATCCGTAAAAAGCTGGTCGCCCACAAAAAAAGTAGTCTCCGTTGTCGTTCCCATAATTTCCATAGCTTTCTTATAGCTTTCCGGAAAAGGCTTGTTTGCCTTAAAAATATATCTCGAACCAACTTTATCACTAAATGACTTGACCCTGGGTTCTTTATTATTTGATAAAAGAAGGCTTTCATACCCAATACTTTTTAGCCTTTTAAAAAGTTCGATGCTCCTTGCATCCGCCGGTGCCCCATGCGGAACCAAAGTGTTGTCAATATCAAATATGACTCCGCGATATCCCTTATTATACAAGCCTTCATAATCTATCTCATAAGACGAATCCAAATATACATCCGGATAAAAACGCTCCAGCATAATTTCCTCTATTCCTCTCAGACTACAATCCCGTAATACAATATAATAACTATATCATAATTTATAAAAAAAGGATATTCCGAAAAATATATTCTCCGAATATCCCTCATTATATTTTATATAATTATTACACAATTACTAACATATATCTAATTACTGTCACATACAATTATTACTACTTTTCAGACGTATCCAGCACTTTTTTAAGCTCGTCCATAAATGTATTAATATCCTTAAACTCACGATACACAGAGGCAAATCTTACATAAGCAACTGCCTCCAAGTCCTTGAGTTTATTCATAACAAGTTCTCCAATGACCTGACTGGAAATTTCTTTTTCTTCTCTTGCAAATATGGCAGTCTCAACATCATCCACAAGCTGGTTGATCCTGTTTGCACTGATTGGTCTCTTATGGCAGGCACGAAGCACTCCTGCCTCGATTTTGCTCCTGTCATAGGTCTCCCTGTTATTATCTTTCTTTATGACAATAAGCGGAATCGTTTCAATCTTTTCATATGTTGTAAAACGTTTCTCACATTCGTCGCAGACACGCCGCCTTCTGATTGAATTGTTCTCCTCAGCCGGTCTGCTGTCAATTACTCTGGTATTCTCATGACCACAATACGGACACTTCATCTTATAGCCCCCTGTTTTAAAATTTGACAATAATATTATCACATATCATTTTTATTATGTCAACTAATTTATAAAATCAGGTATTAAAAAACTTTACTTAATGCAAATATCCACTATGATAATATCCGGGCCTATCTGCTTAATATCTTTGTAGCAGATTATATAATCCTGCTCACAAGAGAAGAATCCGGCAAGTTTATTATTCCCCGACACTACAAGTTTGAATATCTGTCCTGTACACTCATCAAATTCAAAATCCGTTACCCTGCCTAACTTCTGGCAGTTCTTTAGATTAATGACCTCTTTTTTCTTAAATTCCGAAAACAGCATAATTAATCCGGCACTTTGCCCTTTTTATTATTAAATGCGTAATTGGGGAAAATGATACTTGTTTATGTGAAAAAGTTTATAAAACCAAACCTTTATTCTCTTCACAGCCCATCAAAATATTCAGGCACTGCACCGCGGCACCGGAGGCGCCTTTTCCCAAATTATCAAACTGGGCGGATAGTACCATTCGCTCCTCATTTCCGGTTATATATACCTTGAGTCCATCCCAGCCGCTTAAGCTATTCCCGGCAAGCATGCCTCCATATAAGTCTTCATTTCCATTTTCAACTACCCGGATAAATTGTTCACCTTTATAATAATCTATGAAATATTCTGTCATCTCTTCCGGGGTTTTATGGCTATTCAGATACTGCGTATAAAGCGGTACGGAAACAACCATTCCACTGTAATAATCCGCCACAATAGGAGAAAAAAGCGGTTCTTTGGAGAGTCCCGTTATTGCTTTCATCTCCTTTAGATGTTTATGCTGCTGCGTAAGAGCATACTCTCTTGGAGCATCTATATCTGCATTTCGATTTTCTGCTTCATATTCCGCAATCATCTTCTTTCCACCGCCGCTGTATCCGGTCAAGGAAAATGCAGTTACCGGATAGTCCGCAGGAAGAATCCCGCCACTGATTATAGGATATACAAGAGAAATAAATCCGGTTGCATGACAGCCCGGCACAGCGATTCGCTTTCCGTTTTTAATTGCATTCCTATGCTCTGCCGATAATTCCGGAAAACCGTATGCCCATCCGTTATCCGTGCGATGCGCCGTAGAGGTATCAATAATCCTTACATTATCATTTTCTACAAGACTGACCGACTCCTTTGCCGCAGCATCCGGCAGACAAAGAAATGTAATATCCGATTCATTGATCATTTTTTTACGTTCAACCGCATCTTTCCTAAGTTCATTAGAGATAGTGATAAGCTCAATATCATCTCTGCCTTCAAACCGCTCATATATCCTTAATCCGGTAGTGCCTTCACTGCCATCGATAAAAATCTTTGTTTTCATTCAGGTAACCCTGCCTTTCTATCATCTATTTTTATTGAACTGCAAAAAACATCTATGTATCTTCAACTCACTCCATTTTTCACAGTTTTTTGCTGTTTTATATAAAGGCAAAGAAAAACCATGACCATCACCGCAATATCTTCCTCTCCGTCCACAAGCAGGGGAAAATCAATCAATGAAGAAGATAATAAGAATAAATTTGCAAAAACAGATAATATAATCCGCAGCAGAAAGGAATAGCATAAATACTTCTTTATAAGTTCTGCTGTTTCATTCTCACAATGTGATTTTACTGCGGCATAAATCATTATGCATGTCAGAGCTATGATAATTATTGGCAGCCATATGCCAACATTTAAGTTCATCTCTGAAAGCGATGGCACCATCATCTTTCCCAATATGGCTGCATCCAAATCCCCTGATATATTCACTCTCAGAGCCTCCATACGAAAGCTTCCCCAACTGTTTTCATTAAATAGGCTATGAAGAATATTTTTTATCCGCCAGCTGTTCAATACAAGGAAAATCAGATATCCTGCATTCATCAGCACTATCACTCCATACTCATGCATCTTCTTACTACTTTGATGCTGTCTGTGGTTTTCAATAATTATTACTAAATCTGCAGTCAGAAGCAAATATAAAGTTTCGACCGTCTCCCATTTTAATCCTCTGCTAGAAAGATATGGTTCTTCTAACAGCCACATCCCTATAAAAACTATTACATAGCAAATGAACAATCTCCCTATTCCTTTTATACCCTTAGATAAATTGAAAACAGCAAAAACAAATACCGGCCAAACCAGAACGAGAAGCTGTTGAAATAATTTAACCGGCATATAACCTATAAGCAATCCATCGTAAATAATCCATGTCTGGAACAGGCAAAAAACTATCACAAGTCTCTGTACTCGTATCTTGAACTTATCATAATCTCCAAATGCCAAAGTAAGATAAATCGCAGCACCAAAAAACTGCACAAGCCACAATGGAATAATCAACAGGTTAAGCAGTTCTCTCCATCTCACGTAAAAACCAATAGCGACTATAATTAAAATTAAAGGTATCATTGACATCATAAAATGCTTTTTAGACTTTATTTTTTTTATCATTATTGCAAGAAAGCATGTTGTTGTTATCAAGGGCCAAAAATACAATATCAAATCCTGATAATCCGATTCACGCTCTATAATATCCAGTATTAAAACAAAATAAGCGGCAAATAAACCAATCAGCGTCAGCCTTCTTTTTTCTTTACCACCGATAAAATTACAAAGAGCATAACTTAACGGTATACTTACTATGAAATACTTCAATAAAGCAGACAAGTAATCGTCTAAACCGCCTTTTCCATATATGTATAAATAACTTGCATATACCAAAATAACCGCAAACAGACATATTACAATTATAAAGACTTCTTTTGAGTTTATCTTTATTTTCTTTAGCATAGTAATCCCCCATTATTCTGTATGGTCAGTTATTTGACTGTTTTGGCTTTTCAGGTAAACGACAGAAGAATTCACTAAAATATATATTACTATACTCCCATTCTGCTCCAAATCCATATTCATCCGGCGGATCATAAAAACTAACATAACACAAATCAAAATATCTTTCCACCGCATTATAGCTCAAGGTGCATTCTTCATAGCCGGCAGGAACATCAATAAAACCGATTTCACGAAGCTCGCTGCTGTCCCAGAAATTAGCATAAGCATTTTTCTTTCCCATCATCACATCATAGGGAATATAAGCAAACTGTTTATAAAACGTCCATTCTTCAAGCTTTGTAGAAATCTCTGTATCTCCATACAAAGCTGCCCGTATAATCCACGTCATATAACATTTTGCATTTTTACTTTCATTATGGTTCTCCTTGAGATAATCCCTAAGTGCTGTTTCGGTATCCACATTTGGATTCGACTCATAGCCATCCAGCAATTCAATCAATGTCGATGTACAGCGTTTATGAAAAAAATATGCCATTTGCCGCATAGCGGATACATCACCTTTTTTGCATCTATTGGCTAATAGTACGACGGCATTATCTTCATAGATACCCTCCAAGCCTTGTTTTACTTTCGGATATGAATCACCCTGAACAGTTTCTGAATCACCTTGAGTAGTTTTTCTTTCTTGAAATTTATCCAAAATTATGGCAAAAAACTCAATTAATAGAATTGCTGCTAATATCCTCATAACAATCCCCTTGCCCTCCACGGCATCAACAAACTCTTCTGTCCTTCTCCTTCTTAAATTTTACTGCCGCATTCCATACAAAACAACATACCCTCATTAATCGGGGCTCCACACTGACTACAGAATTTGCCCCTTCGCTGTTCCGCGCCCAGTTTCTGTCCACAGATAATACAGAACTTATCCCCGGCTTCCTGTACGTTTCCACAGGATGGGCAAGTTATCCCCGTACCGGCGGCCGGTGCAGCCTGCGCTGCCTGCATATGTACAGGAGCCGTCGGTTGGGAATCCGTATAATGCTCCAAGCCGGATGCGGAACTGCCCAATTGATTCACCTGACCAGTGGTATATTCTTGGTGAAGCCTGTTTATCAATTCATACAAATCCTTTGCTGTTTCAGTTTCAGTCTTCTTTCCATAAACTATAAGATATAGTTTTTTTCCATTAACCATTTTTAGCTCAATACCGTTACCGACGGGTGCCTTTATATGACCCCAACCTAAATCAACCGGAGGCATTGGGTAGGTCATACTGGAAATCTCGTCCCAGTTAATGCGGATTGCCGGCTTTTTCATACCATAGGCATTAACAAATTCTTCGAATCCTAAAAAACCACCAAAAACACCTAACGCCCTGTTGAGATTAGCAATATTTTTGTTTGGCACCTTGCGCGTGAGATCCATAAGAGTTGCCCTGCCTCCGTCAACAACATAATAACATGGTCCACAATACGGACATATTTTTTCTGTATATTCCGTAAAACAAAACATACATTTTTTTCTCATCCTTTATGCCACTCACTTTCTTAAATTTTACTGCCGCATTCCATACAAAACAACATACCCTCGGTAAGCTTGGCACCACACTGACTACAGAATTTGTCCTTTCGCTGCTCCGCGCCCAGTTTCTGTCCACAGATAATACAGAACTTACCTCCGGCTTCCTGCACATTTCCACAGGAAGGACAAGTTATCCCCGTACCTGACGGAACCGCCTGCACTGCCGACTCGGACACAGACGCTGTTTGCTCTGATGCGGACGTTGCAAACTTAGGCACAGGTTCCCCGCAATAGGAGCAGACATCCCCTTCCCGCATCTGTGTAATACCACAGGAAAGACACGTAAAAAAATGCGAAGAGCTGCTGCTACTCACCATTTTAGGCTGGACAGCCGGTTTTGTCTGGCTTATATTACTATTGACAGGCATAGTAACCTGTTCCTTAACAGTATTAGTCTGTGCTGCCAGAGCCTTTGCCGCACCTTCAAAAATAATTTTCGGAGTCTCAGTCTGATTTAGAAGATGACCTGCCCATTCATCAGAACAGAATTGTCCATTTTTGCAATTACTACACATAACGGCATAACGTGATTTGAGTGTAAACGTTGGTATCCAAAGGACATCTATCTTCTGTTTTGCCTCATCTAAGGTAAATTCTGCAGGTCTTTTACATTTAGGGCATACATGTACACCAAGGCTTTTTATACGTTTAAAATGATCTGTCACCCCGCATCCGTTAACTCGAACCCCTCCCATAACACACTACCTCCCTTTCTTCTTTCCATATTAGCAATATTATTTATGTTTGCTAAATCAGCTGTACAATATCGCTTAACACAGAACGGAGCTGATTTGCCGCTTCCCGGATTTCGGCTTTTTTCGTCTCGTCCTGACGGGCTACAGCGGCAGACTGTTCCATCTGTTGTTCCAGTGTCTGCAGTTTGGTACTGTAGAACTCTTTCAGATGCTGTTTCGCCTGATTGCCCATTTTCCGGTAGGTATCCGCCGTCGTTTTTTGTACAGAAACAAAGAGGGAATCATACTGCCTTTGAATTTCCTGAACAATCTGCGGCTTATGCTTTTCCAATTCTTTTTTACGCATCGCTCCGCCAATACCGTCAGCTATAATCGTCAGCAGGCCACCGCTGCCTATCATAGATACGGCAAATCCCACATTGTCACCTTTTGTCCATGTTTTGTTATCCAAAACGAAACGGAAACTATACTGCGATTGTATATGGTTCTTAGACATAGACTGTGTAAGTTCATCGGAGATTGTGTTAAGCTCGTCATATAAGTTGACCATATGGTAATCTACACAGCGTGTCAAAGCTTCCTGCATGGTATCAATGCAGAAGAATGGATAATATTTGGACAGATCTTCTTTGGAATATATCTCCAAAGATGCAGTTTCTGCTTTCATCCTCTCTAAAAGCTCATTAATCCAGCCAATAGCCTCGCCCTGCATCACGCGGATCAGATCATCAATCTTCCGGCTGTTTTCTTCCTGAGTCTGCGCCTGCTGTTCTTTCTGCTGTTTAACATTATCCATCGCCTGCTGCACATCCTGACTGTTCATTTCAATCCCTTGTTCCAATGCAGCAAGATCATCATTAATGTCCGCAGCCATGATACGGAGCATACGCTGCATACGGTCAGGCAGGACAGTTTCTTTTTTATTCTGTATCAACTCAGTAATTGCATTGCGAAACTCCTGAAAACTTGTGCTCATTGTATCGGCCAGCTTCAGATTTGGCCGTTCTTCTTCCAACTGTCGGCATCGCTCATCCAATGCGCTGAGCATCCAGATATCCTGACCGGGAAGTAACCCATTGACTCTATCAGTCAACATATCCTGCATCCGCACATAATCATTTTCATCTGTAATCATATCTGTAAAATTAGATACTAAAAACAGGCTGGTATAACGCTGAGGTATAATAGAAGTCTTCAAATATAACTGCTCGCCGCGTGACAAGGGATAAGCAACAGAGAAAACATAAATTACAGCATCCGCCTGTTGCAGCGCACTATCCACTGCATCAGTAAAATCTCGCTCCGAATCCCCCAATCCCGGCGTATCTATAATAGTAATATCTTTTAAAATATCAATATTTCGATGAAGTTCCAGTTGTTCCACCGGTTCATTAAGCTGCTTTATCACCGGCTCCAAGGCATCACGGCAAAGTTCCTCATCCGTCAGAGAAAGCCGTCTGCCGCCGGACAGAATGGCCTCATTACTGTGAGCGCCGTAAGAGATACGATTCAATGTTACAGTCTCAGTTGTCACATTTGTAGGGACCACATCTTCCCCCAGCAAAGCATTAATCAAACTGGATTTCCCACGTTTAAAATCGCCGCAGATGACCAGTGTAAAAGGGTCATTCTTCCGCTTACGTATATTCTGCTCCCATGCGTTAATCTTTCCAACCAGCAGTTCTCCCAAAAGCTCCCGATATTTGCTGTCGTATTGGTAAGGTTTCAGCCTATCAAGCGAAGTTTCAATGCGCCCCATTAATTCTGCCACATCATAATGTATCCTATTATTCAGTTCCATAGCTGTTTCCCTCCCTTAACCATTCTTCGACAAATCGATATAACGTCTACAGCGTTCGTCAGTTTCAGCTTTGGTCCGCATAAGCTGCCCCGGCTTTTTCTGGTCAGGACGCCATTCATAATAAGCTTCGCATTCACAGAATTCCTGCAATGCAGCAATACGGCGCACAGTTGCGGGATGACTGTCTAAGATTTCACTATATTTGGCAACGCTGGATACCGTGTGCTCTAACTGTGCCCTGATAGCATCATAATCAATCTCATGCTCGCTGCCAATGGTTCCTCCATACATAATCTTTGCCAATGCCGAGTAACAGTCTTCCGGACGGTCAGCGCAAAGCATTCCCGCGCGGTCTGCAGTTGTCTCGGCCGCCCTGCTCCATGCCGCCAACAATGCACTGCTTCCCACTGTCATCAGACTGGCAATCATCTGACTGATGCCGAAAGCAACGTTAAGCCCTGCATTCAACACTAACTGACTAAGGTATTCATAGGCTGAATGGTAATTCTGAATATGTCCGCATTCATGACCAATAATATATTTCAGTTCTCCAGGATTCATACGCTCTAAAAGGCCACTGTTGACTACAACCATAGGTTCAATATCATCCATTGCATATGCACCAGCATTCATTATAGGGTCATTTTTAATAAAAACATTAGGAATACCGATACCAAGCGTCCTTGCACAATCACAGGATATCTGGTATATTTCCGGAAACTGTGTCGGTCCTACTGCCATGGAACTACGGGTATATTCATGCACCGTACGGGTTAAATATGTACTTGTAATCGTCTTAGCCGTATCGTAAAAACGAGGAATAGAGTCCAGCTTCTTACGACACTCATAATCCATTGCAAAAGCATAATTAGGAATACCATGACCATCCATACGATGGGCATCAATCATTTTGCGTCTAGTCAAATAATTCTCAAAGCTGCAGTCCATTCCAATTAAAGGGGAAGTTACAGATTCTATATTTTCCATTTACATTTCTCCTTCCTGCATCAGCCGGCCATGCGACCGCTTTGAATCGCTTTCATGACGGGCTCCAAATGAGTCATGATTTCATCTACTGAAGCAACGACTTCATCACATTCCTTTGACGCCTGTTCCCGGTGCAAGGCATTCTTTGTCAAATCCTGCTTGATGAGATCCAGAGTCTGCTCCGTATCATGCAGCGCCTTTTCCAATTCATCACTCATAGTTGAAACCAGAGAACCAAATGCATTCTCAATACGCTGGATCAAAGTCCGCTCCAATTCTCCTTCAGCCCTCATCTGTGCAACAGATTCTTTAATCTGCTTCCGGGTGTTTTCTATTAGCGCCTGATATTCCTTATCACCCTTAGGCGGAAATAAAAGATTAGCGGCAAACTTACCGGTTGCACCGCTGGCAGCGCTGGCAATGATACACAACGGCAGACCGACAATACCTGCTGAACCTAATATCATTGCCGCTCCAAAAGTTGTTGCAACGCCTGCCGCAAGTCCTACGGCAGCTCCTTTAAACCCAGCCTCTTGATAACCTTTGACCAGTCCGGTCAATCCCCATGGTCCTCCGGCAAAATCTGTCAGGATATCAAATGCAAAACCTGCCAGACCGACAGCATTCTTACCCTTATCACCACCAGATTGGCTGGATGGCGGTGCAAAAGACATCTGAATATTTGTATTCAAATCTTCGATAATTCCGGTTGTAAAAGCTGCACTCCGCGCAGCCTGCTCTCCCAGAGCATCCATGAGCTGCTTTTGCATAAGCTCACTGAAGTTAGACATTTTGGCCTTAATCGTTTCATTGACTACATTCTGCATTTTTTGCGAAGCTGCATGCTGCCCCGCTTTTTGAAGCAGAGATTTTTTATCGATGGATGTCTGCTCTATGACATTATTTAATTCCTTTTCCAGTACATCATAAAATTCCCGTACCTGTGGCAGAAGATTCGCCTTCAATTCCTGAGATGCGGCATTAATGCGCGCGGTTTCCTGCCTTTTGTTATTGCGGAACTCTGCAATTTTCTGCATTGCCTGCTGCTGTTTCTTCTCAAATTCCTCCGCGTTAAGCTGCAGAGCGTTCTTTCGAGTTTCAGCAGCATTTATCACCTCTGTGGCAGTACGGGAAAGCACTGCAAGCGGAGCAGCAAGTTCCAATGCCCCGCGTTCTGTTGTCAGCATATATCGCAAAGCATCCTCAAATTCTTGGATTCTGCTATCTTCAAGCAACTCTTCATCTCCATCAATACGCGCATCCAGAGCATTAGCGGCAGAAATCGGGAAAATACGGATATTTCCGATTTTTGCATTTGCATCTGCATATTCTGTGGAGTCTTCGCCATAAATCTCTGACATTTTATCCAGAACAGTAGTTTGTATCCTTTTTTTGATGTCCGCTACGGCACGCTCCCTCTCTTTCGGACGTATGGTATCAATCTTATTGACCAGAAACAACAGACGTCCCAAGTCGCTTCCCATCAGTTTATTACGTACAAATTCAGCTTCACTTTTACTAAAAGGCGCTCCCGGTACAATAACCATAATGACCGCATCCAGCTTGGGAATTATTTCCTCGCTGATTTTGTCCATGCGTTCATCATCATTCAAACCCGGCGTATCAACAATATCGACGCCATTCTGACAAAACTGACAGGGATAATAAACGACAGCCTCATCTACCATCTCTGCCCTTTTTGCATTCTCATCATTAAGCTTAGTAACATAATCCGCAATTTCATCCACAGAAATTTCAATCATAGTACCATCATTTTTGATGACCTGTGCGTGAGGCTGCAAATCATAAGTAACCCTGTTCATAGTAGCTGTCGCGGGAAGGATGTCCGCCGGCATAATTTCCTTGCCGAGCAGAGCGTTGATCACGGTACTCTTTCCCCGCTTAAACTCACCCATGATACCTACAGAAAATTTATGGCTGGTCAGCTTATGACGGCTGGCCTCAATAGCCTTCTTACTATCTTCCAGCTCCAATTGACCGCAGAGCTTGCCCATCTGGGTAAGCGCGGTGTTTACCTCCGCTACATTACCATGATAGCTTGTGTAATCCTGATTACTCATTTGTATCACTCCTTTAAAAAATTTAAATTTTTCTATTCATTACCAATCCCAAAAAAATATTAGCACTATCAGAGGTGCAATTGTCAAAGCTGTGCTGATAATGGTATCAGCTTTTGCTATATCCCTGCCTTTATGGACAGTTTTGTAAATGATATAGAAAATATGTACAATCCCAATAAGTGTCAAACATGCCAACCACCGGAAATATGGATACTGCCACCAAAATGAAACCCCATCATCCACCACATCAAACACAAGAGCAAATAATAAAACTACATATAATACGAGCAATATTAAAGATTTTCATTACTGTAAGCCCTTACAGCCATGCCATAATACCTTTAGCAGCCGAATGGTTTTTCTTCGTAGACTCAGAATCTTTTACTTCCGCTGCTGGTGATGAGCTTGTCTCTTTCTGTGCTTTATTATCATATTTCAATCCGCACACATAGCAAAACAACTGTCCTTCTTTTAGCTCCGTTCCGCAGGCAGTGCACAGCCTCTTTATACATCTCACACCACAAAACGAGCAAAATATCGATCCATCCTGTATTTCTTTACCACAATTACTACAAACCATTACTCTATCTCTTATCTCAACTCTAATTCCCTTGCTCTAATATCTTAGCTCCGCTGATATAGGCCGTGACTCCCCCTCCAATCTGCGGTTCAAAATCTATTCTAGTATTTTGTGATATTTTAAGAAGCATCCACAATCGTTTCTCCGGTTTAGTATTTGTAGTTTTTATTTCAACGCGTACCGTATCAGAATTTACATTGGCATAAAGATATTTTCCAACGCCAATATTCCCTAAATCAACATCATCCACATACACATTATATTTTATGGCACAGGCAACAAACTGCATTTTACGCGTAATAGTCAACGTTCGCATAATTTGTGGCTCCTCATTTGGAGCCATAACGATTTTAATTCCGCAATTAGTGCAGAATAATATTCCGTCATTAATTTGATTACCACAATTTGTACAAAAACCCATATTAATAACCATACCTTTCTCTCAACCTACGATATTTCAATTCAGTTTTGTTCCGCAGGTTCCGCAAAATAAAGAACCATTCACTGCCTTTGTTCCGCAATTTGGGCAAAAAGCTGCGCTTTGGACCGAAGGTATATTTACATTACTTGTATTTACATTACTTGTATTTACATTATTTGTATTTACATTATTTGTATTTACGATCATCTTAGGCGGCTGTGGTGTTTGAGAATCAGCAATCTTCTTTTTGATCCTTTGCTTTATAACCAGCCATACAATCCCAATAGCAAGAAAAACTACCCCGCCAATTCCACCACCGCCAATAATCGCTATAATGCCTAATACTATACAAATCCATTCTCCACATTTTCTAAGTATCCAAGCAATCAATCCAACAGGTATTACATACATATCATTCTCTCCCTCCTACGTTAACTACTCTTAATATTTACTCTTATGATTTTCAGCCTGCTTCTGCCAGAAACTTCTCTCACAGTTCCCGGCTGTCGTTTTATAACTGCCACAGCCTGTTAAGTATCCATCGTCCCCCCTCTCATTTTTGCTTCATTTTCCAGTTTCAAGGCAGTTTAGTACCGCAGTTATTGCAGAACAAAGCCTCACTTTTAACCTTTTCACCACAGAGCGGACAAACATCTGCTTTTTGAACCGATGGTGTATTGCTTATATTTGCGGTCATCTTAGGCTGTGATTGCTGTGACTGTTGAAACTGCTGCGGCTGCTTCGGCTGTTGTGTCTGCGATGTCTGAGCGGACTCCTTCTTCTTATCCGCACGTATTGCACCTACGCACAAAAGTGTAAAAAGAATCCCAACTATACCAACAACGATGCTACCACCACCAAATCCCACAATACACATAAATATACCACATATTAGCCAAAACCATTCTTGCCATTCTTGCATTTCATACTCTCCTATCTTTTGCAAAAACAATTCCAATCAATTCATTAATAATATATTCCAATAATTCTCAACCCGCTTCCGCCATGAAACTTTCCCTCAGTTCCCGACTGCCATTTTCTAACTGACTCAGTCTGTTAAGTATAGATTGTCTTTCTTCCTTTTCCTTTTCTAATTGTTTCATATACCTATCTGTTTTATCGTAAACATCCCTCACAAGATTCTGAATTTTCTCATCCAGCTGTGTCTTTGACTGTTCAAACAGCTTCACTGCCTGCTGCCAACGTCGGTATTGGTAATCTGCCAGAGATTCCCGAATGGCTTGATCAACAAATACCATGATATTCCAATCTGCACCAATCGACCCTTCATCCGGCAAGGGGGAACGCACCCAATAAAAGTCCTCTATATTCTGGTCCGCCCCCTTTAATTCAAAATAATCCGGAATCCTTGCAAGTTCCGGTTTTATATCCTTATATAATTTCGGAAACGGCTCCAGAAGTGCTTCCAATTTTCGGATCAGGTCCTCCCCTATCGGCTTCAATATATTTATCCGGTAACTATCCAGATAATTTTTTTCCGCTGAGTGATACCGTTGATTAAGTACCTGAAAAAGATTTTTTATAATGGGAAAAAAAGATTTTTTTAATTCCTCATAAGACAGCGTCTTCATCTCACCTAGAGCCTGAATAAAGTTTTTACGTATGAACGCCAGCTCCTCATCTGCATTCGGCAGAAAATGAGAAGCTTCTCCATTTGATAAAACAAGCACTTTAGAGACGGTTTCATAACTTATCTGCGCAAAAGATGTCTTCATCTCATTCAATTTCGGTGCCGTAAGCTGATTCTCGTTTAACCATTCGCGATACTTGCGTATAAAGCCGCATAACGTCTGTTCTGTATTCATAATGAGGCTGTTATTCTGGCTTTTCATAATAATTTCGGGCAGCTCGTTATTCAGACGCAGGAATCCGCTTTTCTCAAAAAGTTCCATATCATTGCATAAAAGCGCATCCAATGCATCCGCTGCAGACACTGCAAACACACAGGGTGCATCAAAAATGGCATGATATTTCTTCATCACTTCATGATCCGGGTCATAGACTTTGGCAAGGCGGTTTTTTACATCCTCTCTGACACGTTCAACCATATAATCAATGAGCTTCTGACGCTCACGCTTTGGTATCATATCAATTTTGGTCGCCACTATAATAATCTGACAGACCTGAGAACTTTCCAGCAGTTGAACAGTAAAAGAACACTCGGTCATGCTGAAAGGCATGGAAGAATCAACAGCCACAATGGCAAGGTCAATTCCCTCTAAACGGGAAATGGTCACCTGATTCATATCATCTTCATCATTCATACCCGGAGTATCAATCAAATCAACACCATTCCTGCAGAACAATGACGGATATTCCACAACAGCCTCATGAATCTGAGCCGCTTTCTCAGTCGCAGAAGTAGTAAGTTTTGTAATATATTCCGCCAGCTCTGCAATCTGTACGGATTGCTTTTGTCCATTTTTCATGACAACATAAGCATTAGGTTCATCACTGTATGTAATGCGGTTGATTGCCGCTGTGGTAGGCAGATAATCAGCCGGAAGAATCTCCTTGCCCAGCAATGCATTCACAAATGTTGTTTTTCCTCTGTTAAACTCGCCTACAACTGCTACGCGAAAATGTCTCGCTTCAAAATCCTGACGTAGTTTTGTTATCTCAGACTGCAGCTGCTTCAGTTCTCCAGAACTGTCGCCCGTATGCAGTAAATTATCCAATTGGCTGATATGCTCATAAACCCGGAATTCATAGCTTTTATAGTTAACTGACATAACTCCCCCGAATATAAAACAATGTACTTTTTCGAATTATATATTCACTTAAAAAGATTAGCATATTTTTGTATAAATGTCTATTAAAAAGCATAAAACGACACGGCATAGCCACAAGGTTCGTTGCGGATTTGGAGCATCTCTGAGCAAAAACACCGTTCCGGAGATACGGATTCACCACTGTCAAAGATTCCTCCGGAAGCCGGCAGATCTCAGGTCAAACCCTCCCGCTTCGGTGGAACATTAGGACAGAAGGTGCTGAATACATACAGGGGCAGCTCACAAAGCTCCGAACCCCGGGTAAGGTCTTTAGCGGGAATTACACATTCCAGCTTCCAAGCATACTCACCCATGTTGGCGCAGAAAACGTGATCTATGTACCAGACCCCGTTTATAAGGAAAGACCAGACCAATACATATGCGCCTGCAAGAGCGTCCGGAGCGTCACTGTCAAAATGGGCATAATCCAAAAACCAGCCGCCGAAGTCAGGGCTTGTATAGACTGCGGAATGCATATTGTATTCAGTAAAGTTGACACTGGCTAACATCTTAGACTGAGGCCCTTCTTTGGCGAAAGGACCGTAGATCCGGACAGTGCAGGTACCCTCGGGGTCGGAGACCATGACCATATCCCTGCCCCAGCGTTCCTCCCAGCAAGCGGGGCATCTGACGGAATCTTGGCCAGCTTATATTCCGGTTTTCTTTTTCCCAGCCTTATAAACAGTTCTTTCAGACTCATGGGTATTCTCCTCCTTCGAGTAATACAAGTGTGTACTATTCTATCATCTAAAAGTGAATAACACAAGTTGGACAAGAACCAATAATTTCAGAATAACTCCAAACAGCTTAATGTTGACAATATAATAACGCTCTAATATAATAGCAAGAAACTATATTCAAATGCATATACACATATACATTAAAAAATAAGATATTATAGAATTAAAGGAGTAATATATGTACGAAAAAAGAAAATTTGATGCATTTGTTTCTTATAATCATGCCCCCTTTATCTCAAGAATTGCTCATTATATCGTACACAGGTTAGAGCATTATCGTGCCCCTCGTATTTCCGGCCTTTCAAAGAAAAAACTGCATTTATGCATAGACGATCAAACTTTTGCTACAGGCGGAGTATTAACAGAACAAATAAACGAAGCATTATCCAACTCAGAGTATTTGATTTATCTGGCTTGCGAGGAAACTGCCAAATCTAATTACTGCCTTGAGGAAGTTCGAACTTTCAAGAAATTGCATGATGGTAAACTAGATAATATTATTGTACTGCTGCTAAATGGAACACCTGAAACTGTATTCCCACAAGAATTGCTGTACGAGGGATTAGACATTAATGGTGAAACACCGGATTCGGACCGTGCAAGGGAACTTCATTGGCTGGATCTGCGTGGAAACAGCCGGTTTAAAATTATTAATTTTAGGAGAACTCTTATAAAAATCAACAATGAATTACCCATGATTGCAGCACCTTTATTAAATTGTGATTTAGAAACTCTGAAACAAAGAGATCAGCAATATAAAAGGAAGAAAATCATTATCACAACGGCAATTGTATCTATAATTGCAATACTTGCTTTTTATGCAGCGCATACTTTCCTGCTTAATAAGTCGACAGATTATTATATACAGGCACAGAATGCACAGAGCGACGGCAATGATAATCTTGCTTTATATTACTATGGAAAAACTCTTTCTATTAATCCTTTTAATAAACAAGCCCGAATCAGCTCACAGATATTATTACAAAATAAAATATGGCCTGTATTTATAAAAAAGGATGATTATGCCCGCATAATTGACGATTATGTTTATCTTCAGGATTACCAGTTAGACAAAGATGGTATTCCAACCTTCGAAAAACAATATATCCATACAACGACAAGCGGTAATTATATTCTCTGGGGTGAGGAAAATGATATTTACTATGTTACAGACAAAGATGGCCGCATTTTAGAAACATTTTCAGATATAGGCGGTTGCATCGATTATTCCCATAAAGTGACTGATGTATGGTCTTTCAGTTCCGCCCAGGAAGAATGTGTCACTCTATACTGGCCTGAAGCCGGACAGATGGAAACATTTAAATGGGACGATCCAGTTTTGGGTAAATGGACAGCTTTTGAAAATGCTGCTTTAAAGCCCGGAATTTATGCTGTTATAGGTGATGACTCCCTTATAATATATCAGCTTGAAAACGGAGTCTATACAAAGCAGCATTCAATAGCATGGTCAGAATTGTTCCATCCATCCGAATCTGCTTCCAAGGCGGCAGGCGCTGAAGTAAATCCATCATCATATGGGATTTCCATATTTACCTCGCCAGACCAATCCCTCTTTGCAGTTACGGCTGATTACTGGTCCAACTTCAACGGAAGATCGGATTGTTGGTGCAGTGTTGCGCTTTTGGACTCGGACACTTTTAATCACATCACAACAATTGAAAACCAAGACTGCTTAATTTATGACATTGTTTTTCAAAAAGACAGTCAGAAACTGGCTTTAATTTATAATAATGAATGGGCCGTATTGGATAACCATGGATATTCAGAAATTTATGATCGTTCAGGCAATAAGCTTTTCAGCACAAATGAAACTTACGAAATCACCCCTACCAAAGGTTTTTTCTGCGGAAACACTTTTTTATTAGGCGACCTAGATACGGTTTATTTTTTGGATGCACAAACCGGGAGCCAGCTTTGTGAGCCTTTAAAGCTTAATATACACGATGCCGCTTTTGTTAATGATGAACAGATTGCCTTTGAAGTTTTAGGCGGAGTCGAATACTACCAATTAGTACAGTATTCAAGCACATCACCCTTAGAGAATCTAAATGAATATAATGTGACTTCTCCTCAGCAGGAAGGTCAAAATAAACTTGCGCTTGATAACGGACTACAGATTATGTTATCCGAAACTTTAAATGAAGTTCTTCTGACTGATGAAACAGGAAACATATTGGATAGTTATATGATAGGACAGGATGAAGAAAATATCGTAATCTCAGCAGAATATGGAAAAAGCTCACATACAATCTATGTACTGGACAGAAGCCGGAATCTGCATTGTATTCTCATTGATTATAAACTTCAGCAATTTGTTACAGATGAGGATGTGATTGTTAAAGGAGGCGTTCTGGACTTTGCCCCGGCAAAAGATGGTATTGTTTATTTGAATGGTTATTATCCGGAAGCTTATTATTCAACAGTATCCGAATTATTATATATTAAAAATGACACCCTCCTCTTTTACCATGACCCTGCCGTTAAATATACGGGATGGCTGACTTATCCGGACATAAACGGAAATTTTGTTAAACTGCTTTCCGATGAATCAAACTATGCCATAATATTTACATTAAAAGATGAGCAAATCTACTTTCGATTTTTCGATATGAAAAATGGTGATTGGCTGGCCGATACATCTGTTCCATATGCCGAAGATCTTGCTGTTACGATTTTGAACGATGATATTCTTTATATAAAATCGAATGGAGAATGGAATTCCTGGTGGCTTGGTGATTGTTTCTACACAGATAAAGCTGCCGCTAAGCAGCTGATAAATTTGTCCGGCTGCTCCTTGTCCGATGCTGACAAAACCGCTATTTATTCTGACAGCTGGGGTAACTGGTCAGATTTTCTGACATGGAAAGTAATCCCTTTTAATACATAATATGACATGCAGTCTTCTCAGAACAGTATCCTATTCTGAGAAGACTGATTAATTTATCCTTCTTAACTAATCTGATATCCAAAAGCTACCAATGTTTTAATAACTTCCTCAACGATTTTCCGATCATACTTCTTTTCTGACTCTTCCAATTCATCATACGGCACCAAACATGGATTCTGCTTTAATGTATCATCTCTCATTTGACCGTATGTCCAGCCGTCTTCGATACGTTCTTTTGCCCAATTATCATGGACATTTTCAGCCAGCCGTTCAACTATTTCTTTTATTTCCGCAGTCAGCTCTATCTGATTTGTATCAATAGGCGTAGGATGATATGTTTCTTTCATTATATTTCTCCTTGTATAATTCTTTTGAATTTGCTTTATTATATCACACACAAATAGAATTCACAAACCAATACCTATTGCAAAACATCAAAGTTAAAATCTGTTGCAGATGTTAATAATATTGTGATATGATTAACTCACCGATATGCAGATGAGAAGGAGTTGAGAATAATTGGATAAAAAAACAAACGGACAGTTAAAATGGTTTATTCCGATGCTCGCTATAATACCTTTTATCATCGGAACTATTGGTTACGTCCGGGCAGAAGAAAGTCTGTCTGATTCTTTATACTATAGTTTAAGCCTGTATTTTGTCAATCTAAATTCAGAAAGTTCTAATATTATGATTGACATCGCAAGATGGACTGCCGCTATGGTTACGGCCGCAACCGTTTTATATATTCTAAAACAGATATGGGAAAAAATACTGCGTACCGTTATAAGCTTACGCAGCGATAGTGTTGCAGTGTATAATGACAACGGCAAGAAAATTTTTTTTGATGATAAATCTCACGCCGTCATATATCCCGGCAGAACCATATGCCCAAGAGCGAAAAACCATATCATCATGATGAACACCGACACGGACAGCATAAAATTTTATAATGAAAATAAAGCCAGATTTAGAAACAAAAAGATTTATATCGGCCTACTTGAAATTGAATATGGCCTGATGAAAGATGTCCCCGATGTGACCTTTTATGATATCGGTGGTGCCATTGCACGTACCCTGTGGAAATCTATCAGCCTGTGGAACAACCGTGGCAAAACAGAAAGTCTTATTATTACTATAATGGGAAGCGGACATCTGGGGCAGAATATTCTGAATCATGGCCTGTTGTTAAATCTTTTTTCGGCACACCAAAGCATTACATATAATTTAATTGGTTCTACAAAACTATACCAAGTTGCACATGACGAAATCGAAACATGCAATCAGGACAGTGTGCATTTTTACTCTCCGGATGATGATGACATATGGGATGTAATAAAGCAGTCAAATATTGTCATTCTCACGGAACAGATTTCGTTTGAGAAGCTTCAGACGATTGGCACCGTATGTAAAGATGGGCAGATTTTCTATTATGAGCCTGGAGAAGAAGATATATGCAGGTATATCAAGCTTAATCATCTGATTCCATATGGCAGAGATTGTGAAATATATACGGATGAAAACATCCGCAAAGACCATTTGATCAAACAGGCAATGGATTTAAACTATGATTACGTACAGCATTATGGAAATGAAGCATCCGATACAACTCCTAAAAAGGAGTGGGATAAATTAGATGGATTTTTAAAATGGTCCAATATTTCCTCTGCAGATTTTATTGAAATAATGAAGGCAATCGCAGGTTTTGACTATGATGTCAGCGAAGACGAATTGGCAGAATTAGAGCATATCCGCTGGTGCCGATTTCATTACCTCAATTATTGGAAATATGGCATTCCCGATAACGGAAAAAACCGGGATGAGAAGAAAAAAATCCACAAATGTCTACGCGCATATACAGATTTGAGTGAAGCCGACCGAGAGAAAAACAGAGAAATTGTAAGAAATGCACTAATACGTGAGACAGCACCTTAGAAAAAATCAGAATTAATTTTCAATGGCAATCTATTACATTTTATGTAAACTAAATATTAATGGCCTTTACTTCTCGATATTATAATTGCATATATACTCTATGCAATCAAGTACCTCTGAATCACTAAGTCCTTTATTTCGTAGCCATGTTATCAGATTAGGCATAAATATTACGGTATTTCTTCCTCCAATACTTCTTCCATAACTAACATAATAATAATCCTTTCATTTTGTCAATTATCTGCAAACCATTTTTAGGTCCATAACTGCCCTATCGTTGTATAATTATTGTATTTAGTTTCTTTTATTATTGATATATTCTACTACTCGTTCCTTATCATTTCCCATTTGCCTTTATTCTTATGATATTTCTGCGAACATTTTTTCCATTATGTTTTGAGTAAAAATACACCAGATAATAGAGGTAATCGCTAATGCAATTGCTTCTGTTATAATCAGTCTGGTTTTGACACCTGCAATAACATATATAATTTTTAATCACAACAAACTGTCCGGATACACCGTTTTAAAGAGGTTCTTTGGAAAGTCCCGTTATTACTTTCATCTCCTTTAGGTGCTTATGCTGCTGTGTAAGAGCATACTCTCTTGGAGCAGCTATATCCGTGTTTCGATTTTCCGCTTCATATTCCGCAATCATCATTTGCAGGCCGAGAGTGCAAATGGCTGCTTTAAATTTATATGCTAAGCATTATTTTACAAACTTTAAAGTAGGTCAATAATTATTGTAATTCGCATTAAAACTGCAATAATTACAATATGTAGAGCATTACCAAGGATTGAGATGAGTCGGAGCAGGGGCGTGGCATAATTAAACTGGAACGGTGGCTGCGTCAGGGAATTAGAACTTCTTAGCATTCCCATAATCCACTGTCTGCGAGTTTGGGCTAAGCCCAAACTTGCGGTTGAAAAATTTATTTTTCAACCTGGACAGGACGTCCCGGAAAGGCGCGATGAGCCACGGATGGCGATTTCGCGCCGTTTGCGTCCTCACTTCACAAATTTCAATTTAAATAACTCAAATTAGCAATAATTTCCTATCCCGAAAATGAATAATTCCCCCTCATTCGCACATCCTTTTAAAAGAGAAAAATAATCAAAAAAAGGATGGCTAAAAATCATGGTTCAGGGAAAAGTTGAAATCTGCGGCGTCAATACTGCAAAGCTTCCATTATTAAAAAATGAGGAAAAAGAGGAGCTTTTCCGGAAAATCGAAAATGGTGATGACGAGGCAAGAAAAGAATATATCAAAGGAAATCTAAGATTAGTTCTCAGCGTAATAAAACGCTTTCACACAAGCAACGAAAATGTAGATGACCTATTCCAAATCGGATGCATTGGTCTTATCAAAGCAATAGACAACTTCGACAGCAGTCTCAATGTTAAATTCTCCACTTATGCAGTTCCCATGATCATAGGAGAAATCCGCAGATATCTTCGTGACTCTAACAGCATACGCGTCTCCCGCTCATTAAAAGACACCGCTTATAAAGCAATCTACGCCAAAGAAAATCTTATGCGAAAAAACGCACAGGAACCTACGCTAAATGAGATAGCTTCAGAAATCGGTATTTCTCAGGAAGACATTGTCTATGCCCTTGATGCCATTCAAAGTCCAATGAGCCTTTATGACCCGGTCTACACCGACGGCGGTGACACGCTCTATGTTATGGACCAGATCAGTGATAAAAAAAATAAAGAAGAAGTCTGGGTGGAGCATATCTCTCTGAGTGAAGCAATGAAAAAGCTTAGTGACAGAGAGCATGAAATTATTACTCTGCGCTTCTTTGAGGGTAAAACTCAAATGGAAGTTGCAGAAAAAATCGGCATATCACAGGCACAGGTTTCGCGCCTTGAAAAAAATGCCCTGAAAACCATGCGAAACTACCTTACAGCATAAAAATGTTAAATTATAATTTAACAATAAGAAATAGAAAAAAGGTAAATTGTCCTTAACAACGAGAGGACAATTTACCTTTTTTATTATTTTATCTTTACATTTTTATCTACACTGCCTGTAAAATCACTGATTTTTCCATCTCTCTCCACTGCTGATATCGTAACTTTGATTTTGTTTTTCTTACTTTCATGATAGTCTAGTGTGTAATTAACTCCAAGTTTCAACTGTCTCTTAGAGTAAGTAACTATCAATCCATTTTCCTTTGTGCCTTTTACAGATACCCTGGATATTTTTTGAGGTTTGATATTAAAGGTTTTCGTTATTACACTTGTGTAATTATCTTTACCGGTTACTATGACTGTTGCTGTTCCTGCGTGTAGGTTACTTTTATAAGCAACAGTATAGTCTTTATTCTTTTTAAGCTTCTTTCCGCCTACGACCTTGACGGTAACAGATGGTTTCTGTAATTTCGCATTATAAGTCTTGTCGGCAATATCTTTTATTTCCAATGTAGGTTCAATTGGAGTTATTTTAAAGGTCTTTACAACAGTGCCTTTATAACTTCCTTTGCCTGTAACAATTACAAATGCGGTTCCGGCATCTTTATTATTCTTATACTGAACTTTGTAATCCTTGTTCTTGGTAAGGGGTGAATCATCTATTTTTACTTCCAGATTATCATCCGTGATTGCCCTGCCTGTATAAGCTGCTTCACTAATTGACAAGGTGACATTACCAGGATTAATAATATGTGATGCCTCTTCTTTGTCATACACTGCAATTTTAACTGTTCTGGTACCTGTATAGTTGCCCATTCCCGCTATTGTTACCTTAGCGGCTTTCGTTGGCAGCACTGTAATATTATCGTTTCCGGATAAAGTATAGCCAGTGTTTTTATCAATAAGACTGCCTCCGTCATAAACATAAATCGGCGGATTAGCAGAATCGCCTCCTACTACCATACTCCCTACTACAACTTTTAACTTACCAATTGACTTGGGCTTGATGGTAAAGGTCTGTGTAATCTTACCTTTGTATTTTCCGTTACCCCTTACTACTACGGTGCCGGTTCCAGCATTTACATTGTTTAAATACTGAACCCGATAGTCGGTACCCTCGGTAAGTGTTTTCTTTTTGTTATTTTCTTTTACCGTAACCTTTACTGTGGGTTCGTATGCGGAACCGTCGTAGGTTTTGGCTTTGATGCCGGCTATCGTTCCGTATACATCAGTCTCTAAATCAGCTCTCTCTGTGGTTTCGAAGTCTGAATCATCATCCGGATCATCATCTCCTACAGGTGGTTTTATTGTCAGGGTACCTAACACGTATATAATGTTATAGTTATTTCCCGCAACTGCGCCATCCGGTATAATTCTAAAGCTTCCTGCCTGAGATGAATCGGGATTTCTATCATAACGAAGTGATGGCCCGGTTTGCAGATTCTCTCCATTGATCAAACCTTCTATCGTACATGACATCCCCGATAAATCGGGAATTTGACCACCTACTTCAATTTCTCTTGATGGTGCAGTTATAGTTAAATCTTTTTGCCTTATATGGAATCCGTATGTCTTATTATTTATAATATATGTATCACTTTCCGCTGAGACAGATAATTGATATTGCCCTGCCTGCGAAGGAGCTTCGGAACCCTCTTGTTGATATAGGCTGCCATCTGCAAGAGTTCCCGTGCAGGTAATACTTGTAGAGATATCCAGTTCCACGCCTTCAGAATCTGTTACAACTGCAGCTCCTGTATATTGATTAGGCCCACCGTCATAAGTCTTACTACTTATTTCTATTCCTGAAATAACAGCAACTTCTTTTATTGTTTCATTTCCATCTCCCGGATAGCCATTACAATATAAGACAATACTGTGATCTAAGTTTTGCGGAAAATATATGTATGTATCACCGTTTTTTGAATACCATGTTGAATCTTTTGATGTTGATGGTAAGTCGATATTATCTTTAACATTTATAGGAGTGCATATATATGCCAAATTCTCATATACATGATACTTATTAAGCATATATCCATAATATTCTACTCTGCTCATATCAAAGCTGCTTAAATCTAAGCTTTCCAAGCTCGTACACCTATCAAACATATTTGTCATATCCGTAACTTGTTTTGTATTAAAGTTGCCTAAATCCACACTCTTCAAATTACTACATTCGTAAAACATACTTGCCATATTTTCAACCCGACTTGTATCCAGATTTGTCAGGTCTAAGCTTGTCAATCCTTCGCAGCTCTCAAACATATGCGACATATCCGTTACATTACCTGTATCAAAGTTTCCTAAGTCAAGACCACTCAAACTGCTGCATTTATAAAACATATTTGACATATTTGTAACATTTTTTGTGTTAAAACTTTTTAAATTCAAACTATTTAAATTGTTGCAGTTTTGAAACATAGATTCCATATTCAAAACTTTGCTTGTATCAAAGTCGCTTAAATCCAAACTTGACAAAACGTAGCAACGATCAAACATATACGACGTATCCGTTACGCTGCTTGTGCAAAACTTTTCTAGATTCACCGTCTCCAGTTTTTCGCAGCCATAAAACATATATTTCATATCCGCAACATTACTTGCATCAAGATTACTTAAATCAAGACTGGTCAAATTGATGCAGCCATAAAACATCTCGGACATATCCGTTACATTACTTGTATCCAGATTACTTAAATCAAGACTGGTCAAAGCGCCACAACTATGAAACATCTTTTTCATATCCGAAACATTATTTGTTTTAAATCCACTTAAATCTATGACCGGCAAATTGCCACAGCCAGCAAACATTTGCGACATATCCGTTACATTACTTGTATCAAAGTTCCCTAAAGTCAGAGTATTTAAGATGCCGCATATATGAAACATTTTACTCATATTTGTAACCTGACTTACATCAAAACTTGTCAGATCCAGAGACGTTAATTTTTCACACCACATAAACATAGAATTCATGTCAGTAACCTTACTTGTATTAATATTCTCTAAGTTTACTTCCTCTAGTCTATAGCAGTTCTCGAACATATGGGACATATCTGTAACCTGACTTGTGTCAGAACCGGAAAAATCGACATTCTTCAAATTATGACAACCATAAAACATCCCTCTAGTTGATGTAATTCCTGATACAGTTACCTTTGCAGAAAGTACAGTTTCATTACGATACCATGGTGCATAATCACCATAATCTCCGGTACCCGTTATGGTAAGTAGTCCATCTGCGTCAATTTCCCAGTGAATACCATCTACGTCCCCACTGGCAGTTATAGACAGCGATTCTGCTTCATCCTGTAAAGATTCATCTGCATCTGATATATCTGTCTCTCCTGATACGTCAGTATCATCCTTAGTATCTTCTACATCCGATTCATTAGTATCACCTTTATTGTCTGTTCCATCTGATTCATCAGTATCACCTGTAGTATCATCTTCGCCCGCATCATCGGAATTGCCTGTAGAACCATCCTCTCCCGCATCATCAGAGTCACCTGTAGAGCCATCCTCTCCTGCACCATCGGAATCATCTGTTGTATCGGTATCTCCTGTTTCATCAATCTCATCTGATAAAGCGTTCTCACCTGCTGAATCTGCTTCCTCTCTCTGGACTACCGGAGTAGTCTCACCCTCAACATTCCGAGACGTACTATCTTCTATTAATCCTCCGATATTTTCTGTCTCCGCTGCCAACACTACATATGTATCCGTCGAAGCAAATACCATAGCAGCGCTAAGCGCCAAAGCCAGCATTCTCTTTTTTAAGTAAGTACCTTTTCTCATAATAGCTCCTTTCACTTTTTGTTATTCTAATATATATCAACACTTTCTTACTGAACATTCAGATTAGCAACATCGTAAGCCAGTGTAATATCTCTCTTACCATACAACTTAAAATAATTCTGCACAATACGGTCGGTTACGACACGGATATTGTCTTTTTCCGTACCAAATAAAACTACTACAAACTGGGAGCTGCTGTATCTGGTTCCGACATCCACACCTCGCAGGGATTTTATAATAGCCTGCTCCATACACTGCATTGCCTGCTCCATCTGGTCTAATTTTATATCGCCGCCATCTGCGGAAAATAAAGTAAACAGAATAAGCTGCATATCCTGATCATTGCGCTTTGAATAGTTCTGCACAAAATCATAGACATGCCCGAATTCTCCATAATCTATCTGGAAAGCACCCTGATATGACTGGTTGTTTTCCAGCATATCCACCAGACGGTTCAAATCCGCCTTAGACTGCTCTAAGGTCTTAATTGCACTTGCACTCTGGTAGAATAAATATATGTATTCTTTATTACTTTGTTTTACATGATATAACGCTTTATCGGCTTTTCTGACAAGCTCGGCAAAATCTCCCCCGTCTACCCCGAACAGGCTTAAGCCTATGGAAAAGCTGATGCTTTGCAAAATTTCTATATCTTTCTTTTTTTCCTCAAAAAGCTCAATAATCTCGTCTATCTTCTTAACTGCCTCTTCCTGTTGGGTAACTCCGCTGATATAGTAGAGGAATTCATCTCCTCCCATTCTGCAGACAATATCCTTCCCCGAAACCTCTTTCAACATATCCGCAATGATCTTAAGCACGTAATCTCCGGTCAGATGACCGTATTGCTCGTTTATGCTCTTAAAATCATCCAAGTCCATCATCATTATGCAGCCGTTTCCGTTTCTAAGGCTCTCGGTTATCTCCTTTTCACCCTGTTCTCTGCCAAGCAGGCCCGTCAGATAGTCAAGTTTTGTATTAATTCCTGTTTCTTCCTTGGTGATACCTTCTGACACCTTATCGGTATTGAAAACCGGCATTGCCATATCATCCTGCGGAAGGTTTTCGAACAGCTCTCCTTCATCAATAAGCTCCAGAAAACGATCTACAAGGTAGGGGTCAAACTGAGTTCCCTTACCCTTTATAAGTTCCTGTCTTACTATTTCATCCTGCAGCCTTTTTCTATATACACGGTTACTGGTCATTGCATCATATGAATCAACAATACCGATAATCCTGGCAACTATTGGAATCTCTTCTCCCTTAAGACCTCCCGGATAACCTTTTCCGTCATATCTCTCATGATGGTATTTCGCGCCAAGACTTACGTTAGGGAACATCTTTATATCTTTTAATATTTCCGCACCTCTTACAGTATGGTTTTTAATAAGTTCAAATTCCACATCCGTCAGTTTGAAAGGTTTATTGAGTACGGAATCCGGCACTCCTATCTTGCCTATATCGTGGAGTAGGGCTATGTAGTGAATATTCTGTATTTCTTCTTCCGACCAGCCGATCTTTCTTGCCAGACAATCAGAATAATGCGCCACGCGCAGAGAATGTCCTTTGGTATAATCGTCTTTGGCATCTATCGTATTAGCGACTGTTGTAATAGCCTGAATTGTTACAAGCTCTACTTCTCTTGTCTTCTCATCAAGGCGCTGTTGGAGATTGCGTCTGTATCCGTCAAGCTCAATTGTGCGGCGTACACGATTTAACATAACAGTGGGTTCAAATGGTTTGGTAATAAAATCGTATGCACCTAAACGAAAACACTCTGTCTCTGTCTCGCTCTTTCTGTCGGCAGTAAGGAAGATAACCGGTATCTTGCGCCATTCATCATGCTCCTGCAACTGTTTCATAACCTCGAAGCCGCCGATTTCAGGCATGAAAATATCCAGAAGAATCAGGTCGGGTGTATATTTCTCAAGATATTTAAAAGCCTGCTTACCTGAATTGACACCCACTACCTTATACTCTTCTACCAACAGATTCTGCGCCGTAACCAGATTCATTCTATCGTCATCAACGATTAAAATTATCTTTTTTGTACCCATATGCGTACTCTCCCACTGTATAACATATACCTATATTATATTTTATACTTAAACAAAAAGCAATCGAATATATGATAATATTCGATTGCTTTATACATAATTATGTCTCCCTTAAAATTTCTTTCTTTAATCTTCGCATTATTTTCTTTTCCAGTCTTGAAATATACGACTGTGAGATGCCGAGCAGTTCTGCAACCTCTTTTTGGGTCATCTCCTTTCCGTCTGCATTTCCCAACCCGAATCTCAGCTTGATAATAGTCTGTTCCCTTTCCGAAAGTTTGGAAATTGCTTTGATCAGCAGCTTCCTTTCCACCTCGCTTTCGATTCCCTGATAAATAACATCTTCGTCAGTTCCAAGGATATCCGAAAGCAACAGCTCGTTACCGTCCCAGTCCACATTTAAAGGTTCGTCTATCGAAACCTCCATTCTGTGTTTACTGTTTCTTCTTAAATACATCAGTATCTCATTTTCAATACAACGTGAAGCATAAGTCGCCAGTTTGATATTTTTCTCCGGATTAAAAGTATTGATGGATTTAATCAATCCTATGGTGCCAATCGAAATCAAATCCTCAACACCTACTCCGGTATTGTCAAATTTCTTGGCTATGTATACGACCAACCGCAAATTATGCTCAATTAAGAGTGCTTTAGCCTCATCTTCATATTCTGTTCCAAGGTCGCCTATAATTTCATTTTCTTTTTCTACTTCAAGCGGCGGGGGTAATACCTCTGCGCCGCCAATATAATGTATGTCTCCCTGCTTATGCATAAGGAATCTGGTATCCTTACGCACCATCTTGAATTGCACCTTGCCGGGAATTGCCACTTTAAAAACCATTTCTTTTCCTCCTAGTTTTCTATTAACCCAGGATGTAATATCATCTGATATACGCTATCTTTTGATATTCCGGTATTACAAATCGCAACGATTACGCGCTTGCAGTATATATCCCTGTATGTATCTTCGATGACCAGTTCCGGCAGCTCATAAGCATCCATGATTCCCGCACTTTTACCTACACTTCTAAATGGAATTGCATGATACTTTTCAGGTATAAAATATGACTGTAACTCTTTTGCCGCACACTCGCTTAAAATGCAGACCGGAGCGCCGCTTACCGGTTCCGCCAAATGATTACCCGTATCAAGCAGGGCTGTCATATGAACATTATGCCCGTCTATCGGAATCCGGATTTTTTTTAGCTCGTCATTTTTTTCTTTCTGAAATTTCCGTATCAGAAAGACCATTACTCCGTATCCGAAAAAAACAAGTAGAACAAGTGTTCGCATGCTGTATCTAAACCATGCAGGCCAGGCAAACCGGCTGTCAAGCCATAGTACTATACTGCCGAGAAAGAAACTGCAAAATGCCATTACCATGCAGCTCTTAATAAGCAGCCTTGGGGTATGGATCTTAAATACAACGCGGATCATAATCATACTGACAGGTATCGCTCCAATGATAAGCCTTATTTTCATATTAAAAAGCGGCAGCAATATGACCAGACATATTATCACGGCTCCCAATAAGGCTCCGAAAATAATCCTTAAATGCGTGGCAGTACATTTCAGAATCTTTCCGGTAATGGATAACAGACATAGATTCATTACGAACTGAATGAAAAACACACTGTCAATATATAATTTGTAATACACTATCCACCTCCTGTCTTCTGCTCAATTATATAAAAAAAGACATGATAATTTTGTCAAATTCAGAGACTTTTCCTATAATATTTTCTGACTTTTTTCGCAGATAAAAATACAATAGGAAGCAGGCTCTGCAAACTTTCTATTGTTATGAAAAAAGAAGAACCGTCATAAACGATTCTTCTTAAAATAAAAGTATATATTCTCATCAATTATGTAAACCTACAACTTATTTACTGCGCTGCAGAAAATCCGGAATCTTCAAAGATTTCTCTTCAACAGAACTTCTTATATCTGTTGCCTTATTGATTCCCGGTATAGATTTAGCTGCACCGTCCTGCGTTCCGGAAGCAGCTCCCTGCTGTGTTGATGCGGTTCTAAGACCAAGATTAGCTGCATTGAAACTACCAAGTCCTGAACTTGTCCCAACTGTAGACTTATTTTGAAGAGAAGTAGGGGTTATGTATGCGGATTTAAAATTAAGTCCTCCCACACCTTTCATCTGGTTTGCCTTTTCTTCTATACCGGTTGCAATAATGGTAACATTGCAGGTATCCGTCATACTGTCATCATACATTGCACCAAAGATACAGTTAATATCATCTCCCGTAAGCTCTCTTACATAATCTGCCGCATCATTGGCATCCGCAAGGGTTATATCACCGGATACATTGATGATTACATCTGTCGCACCGGAAATAGTTGTCTCAAGCAACGGACTTTCCACCGCCATCTTAACGGCTTCGGCCGCCTTGTCATCTCCCTTGGCGGTACCGATTCCGATATGGGCAATACCCTTGTCCTTCATAACTGTCTGTACATCCGCAAAGTCAAGATTGATGACTGCAGGAAGATTGATCAAATCGGTAATTCCCTGTACCGCCTGCTGAAGCACTTCGTCAGCTTTCTTAAGTGCATCCGGCATGGTTGTCCTTCTGTCAACAATCTCAAGCAGCTTATCATTGGGAATCACAATAAGTGTATCCACGTTATCTTTAATCTTGTCAATACCGCTAAGTGCATTTACCATACGGACCTTAGCCTCAAAACGAAAAGGTTTGGTAACCACGCCTACCGTCAGTATACCCATATCTTTGGCAAGTTTGGCAACAACCGGAGCAGCTCCTGTACCGGTACCGCCTCCCATTCCGCAGGTAACAAATACCATATCGGCGCCTTTTAAAGCTGCCGCAATCTCCTCTTCACTCTCCTGTGCCGCACTTTCACCGATTTCAGGTTTGGCACCTGCACCAAGTCCCTTGGTCAGTTTCTCGCCAATCTGTAAAAGTTTCGGAGCCTTACAAAGCTGCAACGCCTGTTTATCTGTATTAATTCCTATAAAATCAACACCATCTATATTTTCATCAATCATTCTATTAACAGCATTATTACCCGCACCGCCTACACCAACTACTATAATCTTAGCTGCGGATTCAGCATCATTAGTCTTAATCTCAAGCAAGGTAGTACCCTCCTTTTATTTATATCAAACTCATATTAATCGCAAATTATACTCATATAGACTATCATATAATTATTTTTGGAATTTAGCAAGACTATTTTTGTTATTTTCCACTTAAATTACCCTATAATGCCCCATTTACCATAAATTTCCAGATATATTCCATTTCTTCCTCACTCCTCGTCCTGTTCAAAGCTTATCATTTTGGTATCTTCCGTATACTCCCTAAGGTCCAATGTGCCCTTTTTACCCTCCAGATCAGGTATCATATACTGTATCACCATTATTTTTTCATCAATATCACTGCTTGAACCAAGGGCCACTTTGATTTCATCAAAAATCAGCGTCACCTGATAATCCGGGGAAAAGTAAATTTTGTCAACTGAAAGCGAATACTTGTCCAGCATCTGTGTAATATTCAGAATATCTATAAAAACCTCTTTGTTTTCCACAGGAAGCTGTTCATGCAGGATTATATGGTCAAAAGTAAGCCCGGTAACCTGAGGTATCCCCGGTGTTTCTTCCTCGGAAGTCTCCACCACAATACCATCCTTGTCAAAGTATATGTATCTTCCCAGATATGTGACATAACCCGCTATTGCCTTTTCATACACCATGATCCTTACAGTGTCTTTTGCCTCTATGGATACATCCATGGTTTCAATAAACGGAATATCGTCTATGCCTTTGTCACGGTATTTAAGTGACAGAAAAATGGAATTATGACCGTATCTTCCGTTCATTACCATATCTATTATCTCTTCATTGGTATAATGTATATTCCCCTCTACATACACTGTTGTAATGGTATAATTATCTATAATGTAAACATATGAAACTACAAGCGTTATAAGGATAAAGCAGCAGATTGCAGAAAGAACAGCAATCCTTTCGGTCTTCCCGAAATGCACTTTCTGTTCTTTCCGCTTTTCCTTTGCCGCATTATTTTTTACCAGCCGCAGATTGGGATTCTTCTTTTTTATTTTCTTCACTTCATCTTTAACGCTCATATCTTAATCCCTTAAATAAAGTTAGTCCACAACTTCACACCTGACACCCAGCTTCCTTAAATCACTACAGATATCTTCATAGCCTCTTTCTATGAAATGCCGATTATAAACTATCGTTTTACCGTCTGCCGCACTGCCGGCCAATACAAGAGCCGCACCGCCTCTAAGTTCATTGGCATCAAGGATGGCTCCGTTTAACTTTTTTTGCCCCTCCACAACGGCAGTATGACCGTCACAGCTTATAATAGCGCCCATTTTCCTAAGTTCCGGTACGATACGGAAACGATTTTCAAAGATTTCCTCTTTGATAACACTCTTTCCTTCTGCAAGGGTTAATGCAGTAAGAAATGCAGACTGTAAATCCGTAGGAAATCCGGGATAGATTTCTGTACAAAGTTCCGGAAGAGCTTTTCTTCTCTCCAGGCAGGCAACTTTAATACCATCCGTACTTTTTTCAATGTCTGCTCCCATATGGGAAGCCGCATCAATCACGGCTTCCATCTGTTCATATGGTGCTTCATTCAGGAATATCTCTCCGCCGCAGCAAAGGCAGGCGCACAGATAAGTTCCCGCTACAATGCGGTCCGCCGGAACCTTGTAGGATACCTCATGAAGTTTTTCCACCCCATGTATGAGTATCCTGTCAGTTCCGGCCCCTTCAATTTCGGCTCCCGCCATGCTAAGAAAATCACACAGCGCACAAATCTCGGGTTCTTTTGCCGCATTCTCGATTATAGTATCTCCTTTGGCAAGTACTGCCGCCAGAATTATATTCTCGGTAGCTCCCACACTTACGCGCGGAAGTTTGTGTATGGCTCCGACCAGTCCATTGGTCTGGGCCAAAAAACCGTCATCCCTTTCTTCAATAACTACTCCCATCTTACGAAGTGCTTGAAGATGAAGGTCTATTGGTCTTTCTCCAATCACGCATCCTCCCGGATACTGCATACTTACACTACCGACTCTTGCAAGCAGTGCGCCCAGCAGCATAATGGACGAGCGCATCACCCCGACTGAATCCGATGGCATATCACAGCAGGAAAGATTTTGTGTATTTATTTTCAATGTATGGTTCTTTTTTGTAATGACGCAGCATAAACTTTCAAGAAGCCTAAGCATATGATGTACGTCACTGATTATCGGACAGTTTTCTATTTCACAAGTACCGTTTATTAAAAGTGCAGCTGCCAGGACAGGCAGTACCGCATTCTTAGAGCCTTGTATTTTAACCTCGCCTTTTAGACAGTTTCCACCATATATCTGAATTGCATCCATATGAAAACCCTAAAGCAGATAATATATGACCTACTTTATCTATATGGGAAAAACCGCAAAAATCATCTTGTACTATAAATCTTTTAACCTTATTCCTTTCGCAACACTAAGAACCAGACCTATTTCAGTCAGCAAAAACAGAACTGACGTTCCCCCGTAGCTTATAAAAGGAAGTGAAATTCCGGTATTCGGAATGGTATTGGTTACAACCGCTATGTTAAGAATAACCTGGATTGCAATATGACCAAGCACTCCTACCACAAGCAAAGCTCCAAATAAATCCGGAGCATTATTTGCCACGATCATAAATCTCCAGATAAGCATAATAAACATAAGTATTACCGCTATTGCCCCGAAAAGTCCAAGTTCTTCGCATATAATCGAAAAAATCATATCATTCTGTGCCTCAGGTATGAAGCCCAGCTTCTGCATACTGGCACCCAGCCCCTTGCCAAGAATTCCTCCGGAACCGATTGCATACAGTCCCTGCAATGTCTGGAACCCTTTGCCGCTGGCATATGCCTCCGGATCCAACCAGGCAAGAATACGTGCACCTCTGAAGTTCAAATCGTCTGCACCGGACTCCGCCATTTTTACAATTATAAATACAACAAGTGCCGCTCCCGCAACCGCAAGCATTCCCAACAGAATAAACCGCTTGTAATCGGGACAGGATACAAAAAGCATCAGTACCGCTATTCCCATAACTATAATAGCTGAACTCATATTGGAAGTTATTCTCCAAAGCATCAGTGCAATTGGTACCGGAACCGCCAATACGGTATAGAAGCCTCTCCGTTCACGGATTTTTTTACCCATGGAGCAAATCATACTTGCAAGAAACAGTATCATCCCCAGTTTGGCGACCTCTGCGGGCTGTAAGGAAATTCCTCCTATATAAAGCCACCTCTTGGCACCGTTCGCCTCATGCCCAAAGGGAATAATAAGTAAAATCAGAACTACCGAAACTATGTATCCAAGCACCGCAAAGCGCTCCCAGAAATGATACGGTATGTTCGATACGACGAGCATAACCACAACACCCAGAATCGTTGCCGTAAGCTGCTTCCTCAGGTACCAGGCCGAATCTCCGTTAAAGGTGAGATTGGCTTCATAGGAGCTTGTGGAATACACCATTACCAGTCCGAAACCCAATAGGAAAAGAACTATGAACAACAAACTGTAGTCCATATAATTGCTGATATTCGATTGTCTACGAGATGCTGTTCTTGTTGCCACGTTTATAACTCCTCTAAATTATTAACTAACTCTTTGAATAAGTTGCCTCTTACTTCATAGTTTTCAAACATTCCCCAGCTTGCACAGGCCGGTGACAGAAGCACCGCATCACCCGGGGCTGCATTGTTTACACAGATATCAAAGGCTTCCTCAAAACTGTCTGCCATAACAACATTCGAAATTCCGTATTTTTTTGCACATTCTGCAATTTTATCTTTGGTCTGGCCAATCAGGCACAGGCACTTAACCTTACCGTCAAATGCCTTGATCCAGTCATCATATTCACTCTGCTTATCATAGCCTCCGCCAATCAGAACCGTCGGCTTACTCATCGCTCTGATTCCCTGAATGGCCGCATCCGGATTAGTGCCTTTGGAATCATTGTAATAATCCACTCCACGCTTGGTCGCCACAAATTCTATTCTATGCTCAACCGCCTTGAAATTCCTTATAGTCTCTAATATTAATTCTATAGGAATATTCATCGACTGTGCAATGGCAATTGCTGCCATAACATTTTCCACATTACAAAGCCCTACCAGATTCATATCATGAATATTCATGATTTTGTTTACGCTTTTACCGTCTGACTGATAAATATCCTCTCCGTCAAGATACAGCCCGTTTTCAAGCTTCCGCACAGAGGAAAAATATATTACACGCGCCGGACACTTTTGCCCGAACTGTCTTGTGTACTCATTCTCATAATTGAGGACGCACACATCATCTTTGGTCTGATTTTCAGCGATGCGTTCCTTGGCCGCAACATAGTTATCCATAGTATGATGTCTGTTCAGGTGGTCGGGCGTAATATTTAAAATCGCCGATACCTTAGGATGAAAAGTCTCTATTGTCTCAAGCTGGAAACTGCTGATTTCCGCAACCGTAACGGTTTCATCATTTGACTCAAGCGCAGTCTTGGTATAGGGAATTCCTATATTACCTACCACATAGACACTCTTATAATAAGCTTTCATTATCTCGCCTACCAAAGAGGTTGTGGTTGTCTTACCGTTTGTGCCGGTAATCGCTATCACTTCCCCCTTGCCAAGCTCATAGGCAAGCTCTATCTCGCCCCAGATTTTTATTCCTTTATTTCTAAACCCTTCTACAAATTCCGTATCTACAGGCACCCCCGGACTTAGTACAAGCAGCTCCACCGACTCTCTCACTTCAGCCGGCAGCTCTCCTATAATAACTTCAGCCTTACAGGAAGCAGAAAGCTTCGCCTCAACATCTTCTTTCACAAGCTTTTCATTCTCATCATATAGTATCGGACAGGCGCCTACACTGCTAAGTGCTTCCGACGCCGCTATACCGCTGATACCAGTACCCACTACCAGCACTTTTTTGTTTGTAAAATCCATATCGTTATGCCTCTCAATTACATTATATTTAAGTTTATTCCGATAACCAGAACTTAGGCGAAATAAACAAAATAAGGGGTGAGTTGCCACCGCATTCGAAGCCCCGTTTTTGTTTATTTTGACTAAGTTCGTCCGGACTATATTCCCATTAATGCCACTAGACACAATATAGCCGTCACTATGGAGAAAAGCGCCACCACCCTTGTCTCCGACCAGCCGCAAAGTTCAAAATGATGATGTATCGGCGCCATCTTAAAAATACGCTTACCACCGCTTATTTTGAAATAAGATACCTGTATTACAACCGACAGCACCTCTATTACATATATAAAACATACTATCGCCAGAAAAATAGGCATCTGCATCATATATGCGGTAGCCGCAACGAAACCGCCAAGCGCAAGCGAACCGGTATCGCCCATAAAAACGCTTGCGGGATGTACGTTAAACAGTAGAAATCCTAACAACGCACCGACAACCGCACAGGTAATCGGCTCTATACCGCTTTCAAGACCTATTGCAACAACGGTAAAAAATGTTGCTATAAGCACCGTAACCGAACTTGCCAGTCCATCCAGTCCGTCTGTAAAATTTGCACCGTTTACCGTGCCTATTACTATAAAAAACAGAATCGGTATATTCAGCCAGCCGAAATCCAGATAGGTTCCTTCCATAAAAGGAATCCTCATAGCCAGCGAAACGTCGGTATAATGTGTAATATAATACGCAAAAACGCCTGTTACAATAATCTGCAAAAGCATTTTCTGCCATGCCCTCAGTCCCATGGAACGCTTCAGCACTACCTTGATATAATCATCAAGAAAACCGATAAGCCCGAAACCGAGTGTTACAAAAAGAATCGGTATAATAGAAGGATAATCCTTCACATAGATAATCGAAGTAACTACGACACTGACTAAAATCAGTATGCCGCCCATTGTAGGCGTACCGTTTTTCTTAAGATGCTCCTTAGGCCCTTCATCCCTTACGGTCTGACCGACTTTAAGTCTTCTAAGAAACGGAATCACTACCGGTCCCAAAACAACACTGATCGCAAATGATATAACAACTGACATCAAAATCGTAGTACTCAATTATCTCTCACTCCTTTCCTTCCAGATATGGAAGAATATTTTCAAAAAGCTGTTTCACAACCGGCGCCGCTATTTGTCCGCCATAATATGTACCCTGCGGATTATTGATAATACACATTGCAAGTACCGTCGGATTATCCGCAGGTGAAAAGCCAATGAAAGAAGCTATATATTTACCGCTGCCTCTGGGAAGTGTCTGGCTGGTAGCGGTTTTACCGCCTATACGGTAACCTTCTATATAAGCATTCTTACCGCCGCCGTTTTCAACTACCTGCTCCAGAATATAGCGCATAGTCTCTGAAGTCTCACTTGATACCACATTTTCCTTTACCTGATAGGCAAAAGACTTACTTTCGCTTCCGTCCGCAGAAGCCACTCTCACACCAAAATGCGGAGTAACACGTCTTCCGCCGTTTACAATTGAAGAAGCCGTAACCGCAAGCTGTATAGGCGCAATCTGGAATGACTGCCCGAAAGAAATTGTCGCAAGCTCAACCTGACCTATATTTTCCTTCTTATGCATAATCGTTCTGGCTTCCCCGGGAAGGTCTATTCCTGTTTTATCAAGTAAACCCAACTTTTTAAAATATTTATAAAAATTATCTACACCAAGCCTAAGCCCTACTGTCACAAAAACAGGATTACAGGAATTCATTGTAGCCTGAACGAAATTCTCGCCCCCGTGCCCTGCGATTTTATGACATCTGATTCTCCTGTCACCAACCATCACATAACCCGGACAACTGAAATTATCATTGACCGTGACAACACCTTCTTCAAGAGCCGCCGTAGCCGTAATCATTTTAAAAGTAGAACCGGGCTCGTATGTATCATTAATACAGCCGTTACGCCACATTCCGTTTAAAAGTTCCTGTTTCTTTTTTTCGTCTAAATTTTCACTGTTCACCGTTTCCGGTAAAGTATATGGATTGTTCAGGTCAAACTCAGGCACATTGACCATAGCCATAAGCTCCCCGTTCTGGGGATTCATAACTATTATGGAAACACTGTCAGCCTGCTTGGTTTCCATAGTCTGTAGTGCAAGCTGTGTTGCATAACTCTGGATGTTCATATCCATACTGATATATAAATCATTCCCGTTTACAGGCTCTATACGTTCTTCACCCGCTTCCGACACCTCTACGCCTTTGGCATCGGTCACAGTCAGTATTGTTCCCGCTATCCCTTGAAGATATTCCTCATAGATAACCTCCAGACCTATGATTCCCTGATTATCTCCGCCGGTAAAACCAAGTACTTTTGAAGCAAGTGACTCATAGGGATAATATCTTTTATAATCCTCATCCACTTTTACTCCGTCAAGCTCATAGGCACGTACTATATCGCCGACCGACTTATCGACATTACTTTTTATTTTCTCTATGGACGAATATTTTTCTACGCGTTTTCGTACATATTCTTCCGATAAATCAAGTTCTTTACAAAGAACTTCTATTACTCTCTCGGGATCTTCAATCTGATTATGTATGACGGATATGGTACATACCGTCTTATTATCGGCAAGAATCTCTCCATTTACATCTATGATCCTTCCCCTGGCCGCTTTGATGCTGCGTTCCCGCTCATGAAGTTCCTTGGCTTTCTGAGTATAATACTCGGACTGGAAAACCATCAGATACACAAGCCTTCCAATCAGTCCAAGAAACATCGCCAGACAGATAAACATTACCACCACAGTCTTATTCCGGTGGAAAGTTTTATGTGTATGCTCAACTTCCTTCATTTTTCAATATAACCTCATTAAAGGTATTAATATAATCTATTACCGATTTAAAGAGGTTATTCATATGAAGTTAAGCAAACTACCATACTCCTTTATTATCATTCTGAGAGTCATCTACCTTAGGAGGCTCTCCTATCCCGTTACCGGTAGTGCCGTCTTCTCCGGTTATAAGGCTTCCGCCGTTTATTACGGCTCCCGTATTAGGATCAACCAGATTACCGGTATTAGGGTCCTTGGCATAACCGGTTTCAGGATCTATAGGGAAAGTTTTCCATATCTCAGGATTAGTGCTGCCTTCCTGTCCATCCTGCGAAGTATCCCCACCGGATGCTTTGCCATCATTCCCTGTACCTTCACTGCCGTTTTCACCTTCGGCTCCGTTTTCATCTGTTTGTGAACCTTCTCCATCTTCTCCGGTCTGTGTATCTTCTTCCACTGCCGGCTGCTTCATCGCAATCTGCAATTCTTCAAGCTCTTCCCTTTCTTTATCGCTTAATTCTTCCGTCATAAAAATATTAAGATAAGGAAGTACCTCTGTCAAAATAGCACGAACTATCCTTGTAGCATATTTGGCATCATCCTGATACATCACATTAGGCCTGTCCACCACTACATAAATAGCATATTGCGGATCATTCGCCGGTGCATATCCAAGAAAAGAAACGACAAATTCATTATTGCCACGGGGAAGAGTCTCCGCCGTTCCTGTCTTACCGCCTATCATATATCCTGCCGGTCTTGCAGAATGACCGGTTCCGTTTTCACCGGTAACAACCTGATTACAATACTCTAATATCTTTTCACTTGTAGATTCGGAAACCGTCTGTTTTAAGACTCTTGGTTCAATATTATCTACCGTTGCTCCATCCGCAGTTGTTATCTTGCTTACAACATGTGGTTCATAAAACTTTCCGCCGTTTATTAACGAACAAAATCCCGTTACCATCTGAATCATAGTGGCATTGAAGCCTTGTCCGAATGAACAGGTTGCAAGTTCTGCCGATCCGATATTGTTTTTACCATATACCAGAGCAACCGTTCTGGATTCTCCAGCCAGGTCTATGTTGGTCTTTAACCCGAATCCAAACAAATGCTGATAATCAACGAATCTATCTTTCCCTAACTGAAATGCCACGTTCATAAGGACAACATTGCATGAACGCTCAATACCCTCCGCTATTGTCAGATAACCGTCACCATATCTGTTATGACATTTTATATCATGTCCGCCTACTTCCAGCTTGCCTTCACAATTGTAGGATTCATTACCGGTAATGGCTCCGCTCTCAATAGCTGCGGCAACGGTAAAAGGTTTTGCAACCGAACCCGGCTCATATGTATCCACGATGCAGTAGTTTTTCCACAATGCATCCAACTGCCTGTACATGGCCTCATCATCCATTGCATCAATCATTTCCTGAGTAAGATGTTCTCCTGTCTTTTTACTCTTTTCATCAAGTTCAGCCATACCAAGCAAATTATCGGTATTTCGTGTATCATTCAGATCATAGACCGGATAGTTTGCCATTGCAAGCACGTTGCCTGTATTTATCTCCATAAAAATACAGCCTACATTCTCTGCACCGTTACCCTGTCTGAAATTATCTTTATACTGCTCATTAAATGCTTTTAAGTGTTTCTCTACTATGCTCTGAATATTGGCATCAATGGTAGTCTGGATATTATAACCGTCCTTAGCCGAAACAGTTGTTCTTTGCACATTGGAATCATTGTTAAGATATCCGTACTCACGACCGTTAGTACCGCATAAGATATCATTATAGTATTCTTCAAGACCGTATAATCCCGAATTATCGCTTCTTGTAAATCCTATGACATCACAGGCAAGAGAGCCGTTGGGATATTCCCTCTTATACTCGTCTTCAAACCATACGCCCCTTATCTTTGAGCCGTTTTCTTCATCCTTTTGCAGCTCTTTAAACTTCTCAACCTTATCATAAGCGATGCGCCTGTCCAGTACATAATATGACGAAGTGGGATGAGAGGCAATATACTCTCTTACCGAAACCGTATCAATGCCAAACGCCTTCTTAAGTGCGTTTAATGTGGGCTCCACATTACTTTCGTCACTTGTCAGCACCTTGGTATCCAGAATAACATTGTATACCTTGTTGCTTATAGCCAGTACCGTACCGTTGGCATCAAGTATTTCACCACGCTTAAAAGGTATTGTCACAGAGTCATACTCCTGCTGCGACAACACCTGCCTTTTATAATTCTCACCATTGTCCCTGTTAATCACAATCAGGCGGGCGCTAAGACCTATAAAGGCCAATAATATCAATAAAAACAGCACCAGCAGCTTTTTCTGCATCTTGATTGTGAATCTGTTTGGATGTCCATACGCCTTACTTTGTTTTCTCAAATCGTCACCTGCTTATTACGGAATCGAAGAAAGCTGTTTCACATAATCTTTGTTTTCACTTGCAAATGTAATTATCTGCCCTTCCTGAGCATACTGCATACCCAGTTCCTGAATAGCGATTCTTCTTACTTCCTCTAAATCCACACTACTTGTGATTCTATTATATTCCTCGTCGTTTGCAAGCCTCAAGTCATTTAACTCCCTCTCTAGTGACGAAATTTGTTTAATGCTGTTAGTAATATCAGACTGAAGCTTTATATAATTTAACAAAATCCATCCCATAGCGACCAAAGCCATACTCAAGAATAAAACATAACCCGGACTCATATGTCTGGCTTTTTCCCTGTTTTTTCTGGTCGTATTGCTTAATCTTTTCCGGGGTGCATTTTCTATTTCTCTTCTAACATCAGGTTTTCTGACCGTATTACCCTGTATGTATCTCCCCTCACGAACTGCTGCCATTTTTATTTATTCCTTTCATATATTTCATAAATCTCTTAATTTTTTACTTTATTCTTATAGTGTTCTTATACTTTTCATTTTCTCTCGAAAACTCTTAATTTAGCGCTCTTAGAGCGTTTGTTTTCTTCTATCTCTTCCGAAGACGGCAAAATAGGTTTGGATGATATCACCCTTCCCTTAGAGACTTTACCGCATACACAAACCGGAAACTCCGGCGGACAAGTGCAAGGATTTTCATTTTTCTTAAATCCCGATTTAACTATTCTGTCTTCCAATGAATGAAAAGTAATGATGCAAAGCCGCCCTCCGGGATTCAGCATATCGATAAAATCATCCAGCGAGTCCTTAAGCACCTCAAGTTCCCTGTTGCACTCAATCCTTATCGCCTGAAAAGTTCTCTTGGAGGGATGTCCACCCGTTGCCCTCATCTTGGCAGGTATTGCTGCCTTGATCAGCTCATTGAGTTCTCCTGTTGTCTCTATGGGCTTGTCCACTCTTGCCGAGACAATATGCTTCGCAATATTTTTGGCAAATTTTTCTTCACCATAATCTCTTATTACGCGGTAGAGTTCCATCTCCGAATATGTGTTGACAATTTCTTTGGCATTTACGGACTGTCTTGTGTCCATACGCATGTCCAAATCCACATCATATTGGTAGGAAAAGCCTCTCCCTGCATTGTCAAGCTGATAAGAGGAAACTCCAAGATCAAGCACAATACCATCCACTTTATCTATTCCTATGTTATGCAGCGCACTTTTTGCATTGCAGTAATTATCACGTATGATAGTGACCCTGTCCTTAAAGGGTATGAGCCTCTCAGTGGCGGCCTCTATGGCCTCCCCGTCCTGGTCTATGCCGATGAGCCTGCCTTTTTGATTAAGCCCGGAGGCAATCCGGTAAGCATGCCCGCCGCCTCCGAGAGTTCCGTCTATGTAGATTCCATCGGGTTTGACCCTTAGATTCTCTATTGTTTCCTCCAAAAGAACCGATGTGTGTTTAAATTCCATCCTGATCCCTATGTCTTTCCGGCACCTTGGAATGTTGTGATTCTATATACCCAGTCCAAGTTCCGCCATATGTTCGGCTATATCGTCCATATCATCATAAGTTTCTATTTCTTCGAAGCGTTCCTTACTCCAGATTTCAATCCTGCTTGCAACTCCTATCAGAACGACATCCTTGCTTAATCCTGCAAATTCTCTCAGTACATTAGGTATCAAGATTCTTCCCTGCTTATCTACCTCTGCTTCCGCTGCTCCCGCCAAGAAAAAACGCACAAATTTTCTGGCATCTTTATTGGTAAGCGGCAGTGATTTTAGCTTCTCTTCAAATACGTTCCACTCATTATTGTCAAAGACAAACAGACAGCCATCCAATCCTTTGGTTACCACGAATGTATCGCCTAGCAAGTCGCGGAACTTAGACGGAACGATGAGCCTGCCTTTTGCATCAATTGTGTGATTGTATTCTCCCATAAACATAATCAATCACCTGCCATAAAGTGTCTGCCACGGTCAGTGCTAAGTATATGGTGATGTTTTATATGAAAATTCACCACTTTCAACCACTACTTACCACTTTCCACCACTTTGTCTACCATTTTATAATAAAATAGCATATATTGCAAGGGAAAAGATAGATTTTTTTAATATTTTTTTAATAAAGTAATATTTCAACTGTAGAAAGACATTAAAAAACAGCCGGACAATACTGTCCGACTGACTTCTAAACTGCTATTTATGCAAAATATGCTTTAACTTTGACTTTCATCTATCTTTTTCATACGATACCGAACTACAATATCAGCCACCACCGCTACAACCACACAAACTATCGCAATCATCTGCGACACCGGAATATTGGTTCCTATAAGATAGAGCTGGTCCGTCCGTATTCCCTCTATCCAGAAACGTCCAAGTCCATAACCTCCCAGATAAAGAAGCCATATCTCTCCTTCAAACTTCTTATGACTGCGATACAATAACATTATTCCAATCAGAACCAGATTCCACAGACTTTCATACAGAAAAGTCGGATGTACCTGAATATAATTCGTACCCTCCAATATATGAGCTGCCAATTCTGCCGAAATATCCCGGCTCCTTACTGCACTTATAGGCAGTCTCATCGCCAATAGATTATTGGTATATCCCCCAAATACTTCACAATTGGTAAAATTTCCCCATCTGCCAATCGCCTGTCCCAGCGCCAATCCCGGTACACATATATCCACCAATTGAAGAAAACTCTGCTTTTTAACACGGCAATAAACATACAATGTTGTAAAAGCCGCTATTACAGCGCCGTAAATTGCCAATCCACCGTTTCGCAGGTTAAATATCTCAGGCAAATTGTTCTTATACATATCCCATTCAAAGATAACGTAATAAACCCTTGCACCGATTATCGAAAAAACGACTGCATATATAACAAAATCCCATACAATGTCTGTATTGACCTTTTCCTTCCCGGCGACATACGCAGCCAAAAACACCCCGCTAAGTACACCAAGACCAATCAATACACCATATAATGCAATATTGAAACCAAAAACGTCGAAAGCCTTCGGAACATTAGACAGATACAATCCAAGATTAGGAAAAGCTATATCTGCACTAACGTCAGTACTATTCATAATGTCTTTCATACAATTCTCCGCAAATTATAATCATTCAATCACTACAATGAATACTTAAGTAATATCTTATTACACAAACCAGCGAATATTAAATCCAGATTTAATATTTATACATTGAATCTGAACAGAATTACGTCCCCGTCCTGTACAACATACTCCTTGCCTTCCATACCGACAAGTCCTTTTTCCCTTGCAGCTGCAAGTGAGCCCTGCTCCAGCAGATCCTTGTAATTAACCACCTCAGCCTTGATAAAACCCCTTTCAAAATCGGTATGTATCTTACCTGCTGCCTGAGGCGCTTTTGTACCGATTTTAATTGTCCATGCCCTTGTTTCATCCTCTCCGGCTGTAAGGAAACTCATAAGTCCCAGAAGGCGATAACTTGCCTTGATAAGTTTCTGCAAACCTGACTCTTTAAGCCCAAGATCTTCTAAGAACATAGCGGTTTCTTCCTCATCCAGTTCCGCAATCTCCTGTTCAATCTGTGCGCAGATTACAAAAACTTCACTGCCGTTTTCAGATGCAAAAGCCTTGACTGCAGCTACACCCTTGTTATTTGCACCGTCATCCGCCAGATCATCTTCCGCTACATTTGCCGCAAAGATTACCGGTTTATATGTCAAAAGATTATATGAAGCAAGCAACGCAAGCTCGTCCTCATCCTCAGTCTCAAAACTACTGGCAAGCTTACCTTCTTCCAAATGCGCTTTTACATTCTCAAGCAGCGCAAACTCTTTGGCAAGGGACTTGTCCATCTTGGCAGCCTTACTTGTCTTGGCTATTCTTCTGTCCAGAATCTCTATATCGGAAAAAATAAGTTCCAAATTAATAGTTTCGATATCACGCAGCGGGTCTATAGAGCCGTCAACATGTACTATGTTGGAGTCCTCAAAACAGCGCACAACATGAACAACCGCATCCACCTCGCGGATATTGCTAAGGAACTGGTTCCCAAGACCTTCTCCCTTAGAGGCCCCTTTCACAAGTCCTGCTATATCTACAAACTCTATAGTTGCGGGAGTTACTTTTTTGGACTTGTACATATCTCCCAAGAGTTTAAGCCGCTCATCGGGAACCGACACGATTCCGATATTCGGATCAATTGTACAGAACGGATAATTTGCCGACTCCGCACCAGCCTTTGTCAAAGAGTTAAATAATGTGCTTTTACCTACATTGGGTAAGCCTACGATTCCTAGTTTCATTTTATCCTAATCTCCTTTCAAAAAAGAGCCTTTAACACCTAGGACAGTATAGCATATCAAGACTCAAAAGTAAATTGCAGGACTGCTTTATTTCCGATATGCCGAGTAAAATTAACAAAATATTCTTTTCAAGATATCTATTAACAATGTTTTCCCAGTTGTTTCAAGAAGATCATCGGCCAGGCATATTCTTTGTTAAATCTGCCATCCGTTTCAAAATATCACTAACAGCTTCATTGTAAAAGTACTTCTGCAAGTTATTATTTAGTTCCTGCCGTGAGTCTGCATTCATATATGCATCAAATATATCTTCTTTATCATTTTCGTAGTCGTCTTTTAAATATCTGCCAAAATATGATCTAAAAATCTGTTCCTTTTTTTTGCGTTCATCTTGATGTGTTGTTATTTTTTTCTGCCTTGCTTCATCCGGTATTTGAGTTGCCTTACACACTTCACCTATTTTACTTATACTTATTTTATTTTTCTTTTTTTCTTTAATATAATCATCATAGTCACAATCATTCGATACAATGTAAAAATCAGCTGTTTTTTCTTCAACTATCCTGTCAGACATATCCTTCATCAAAATTACATCTAATGCATTTTTTACACCTTTTAAGTCTTTTCTCATCCTTGAATATTCAAAACGTGCCGGTGACTCAATGATTCGACGATGCGTTCCAAATGTCATTTTGTTAGCATCCTCACTATAATAAATCCTTACAACATCCTCAGAATTCAACCTTGCTATCCCGTTTAATCCGCCATCTTTAACATTTTCAAAATCAATATAAAAAATTTTCATCTTATTATCTCCTTGTATTCTTTGGGAACGGAATTTGCATACCGTTTACCATTTACGTAAGCTAATTACTGAATCATCCTCAAATATGTACTACATACGGTAATTAACGATAGATTTATACTCGTTGAATTTATCTAATAATTGATTCAAATAACCCTACATATACACCAAAAGCTCTTGACCGCCGCCAAGAGCTTTTCAAAATCCTAAAAAGCGGTTCTCTTTTCTTCAGCTTGCGCCTATTCGGTGTAAGTGAACCGA
>JAFLTH010000110.1 GCA_022510525.1 Lachnospiraceae bacterium
CGGTTTCAAGCAGGGAATATACCATCATGCTGGCATCAGCTCCATCTGTGGAATCACAAAACAGCCAGTTTCTCCTCCCGACTGTTACGGGCCGGATCGCATTTTCACTCATGTTGTTCGAAATGCTGCAGTGCCCATCTTCCAAATATGTCATCATATAGTCCCGCTGGTTACGGGCGTATATGATTGCACGTGCCAGACGGCTTCCCTTTGGGGCGCTTTGCTTATCAATCCATGCGATGAAAGCCTCCACTACAGGCTTTTGAGCCTTAAGGCGGCGGTTGTATATCTGCTTGTAGGAGAAACCTTTTTCGCGGTAACTCCGCTCATATTCAAAAAGTTTATTACAATAGAGGAACCCCTGTACGGCAGGATCGGTGTAATCCTTTTCCTTACCTTTAGGAATTGCCTCCAGAAAATATCTTCTGATGTGTGCATAGCAACAGCATCTCTTGAAGCCTTTCAGTTTGTTGTATCCGGCATACCCATCTACATTGATATAGGTGCCGGGCGTTGATCCCTGAAAGAACTTCGCAGCAGCATCCCCGTTCCTTGTTGGGTGGTACTGGTAAACGATGACAGGACTTAGTCCGTCATCCCCGGAGCGGAAAAGCCATACATAGGATTTTGACTGCGGACGCCTTCCCTCTTCCTTTAACACCTGGATCGGTGTTTCATCCGCAGCTACAAACTTCCTTTTTATAAGCTGCCTCCTAAAATGATCGATCATGGGGGAAAAGTAATTCCGGGCACAGAATATCGTCCAATGCGCCATGGTATCCCGTCCTATCCTGACACCAAACTGGTTTTCAAAATCTCTTTCCTGGCGGTAGAATGGCAATGCATTGATAAATTTGCCATACATGACGTGGGCCGCCAGGCCTGATGATACATAACTATGCGGTATCAGCGGCGCAGCCCCTTCATCCTTAACGAATTGTGGTTCTAAGGAATCTTTGCAGGAAGGGCATCCATAAGTTGTTGCGATATACTCTACGCGCTCCAAAACAGCCGGATGGTAAACAAGTTCGGAGCGGGCAACTTCCGTTCCGATCGGGACCATTTGTGTCCCACAGACAAGACAGGTTTTTTCTTCCTCTGTTAAAGTATCCAAAAGAACCTGGCGGCTCGGAAGGTTTTCAAACATCTCTTCATAGGCAGCCTTCGGTTTACGCTCTCTTTTATGGGCGGCAACTTCTACAATCTCCGGTTCAATGATCTCAGGAATGCGCTCATCCGACAGTTCTGCTTCAAACAGATTCATTTGTCCCGGGAAAGGAGCTTTGCGTTTTTCGCTGGAGGAACCAAACAGTTTCGTTTTTAAGTAATCTAATTCCGCCTGCTTATTACAGAGTTCCTGCCTCAGGTCTTCAATGGTCTTTTGAAGGGATTCCATCGTCTTCGCCTGTGTACGGACTGATTCATTCAGTTGTGAGACCGTATCCTTAAGCTCTAAAAGCCGGATGTCTTTTGCTTGTGCCGGCATGTTTTCCCTCCTGTTTTTGATACTTTTAGTATATCACAAAAACGGAAGAAAAGCCGGTAAGATCAATTGTTTCAAGCAGTTCGGAGGGCCTTTGGCTGTTCGATCTCAAGCCCCGACATGAGCCGGTCGAACTGCTGCCATGTGATGGGTTTTACCTCAGAGCTGTTTCTTGGCCGGCGGTATTTCCCATGTACCACATCAAGCCTCTTGTACAAAAGGACATATCCGTCCGGTTCGCGCAGCAGGACCTTGATACGGTCACATCGTTTGCCGCAAAACAGGTAAATGGAGCGCTCATCCGGTTGTGTGCAAAGCTGATCCAGTATGATCGCACACAGGCCATCGATCGACTTCCTCATATCGGTGTACCCTGTAACAATATTAATATTTGATGCCATGGAAATATCACCAAGCATGTCCCAAACCTCCGATGCACTTAAGAGTATTTTGGATCACGGATGGCTGGGCTCCATTAAAGATACGCACCGTGATACTTCCAAGTTGGATCTCCGCTGCAACACAAGAGGCAGAAAGAACCGGAATACCAGTGTTTTGCTCCACTATGGAAGGAACGATCGGTTCCTGCCCTGGCAGATTTACTTTAACTACCTCCTGCTTCACCGGAGTGCCGGCATTTTTGCACTCAGAATCCGGAAATGTGTAACCGGCTTTTCTGAGTTTACTGACCCAGTTGTAGAAATTTCCCGGATATATGCCTTCCCGCTTACACCATTGATAGTCAGAAAGGCCACTTTGGCGACATTCCATGATGAGCTTGATCTGCTCATCCCTGCATACACGCTTTGAATTCATAATGATTGCTCCTTGCCAAGTAGAGTAAAACGCTCGTTTCTAGCTTTCAAAGATGGAGTAAAATGCTAGCGTTTCCTAACAATCATTATAATTCCTTACAGATGTGGATGCAATCCACCCTATTACTCAGCGCTTACGTTTAAGCCAATCGCACAAGTCCGTTTCTCTTTCGAAAAACTACCTTGCACTCAACAGACTGAAGTCATAATAGAAATAAAGCGAAGTCCTCGTCATGGCTTCGCTCTATGTTATAGTAATTTTTATGTTACACATCATACTTTTGTGAGCACGTTATACATACTCCGCCAATATCATTTAGGATAGACAATGGCCCTCCACACATAGGGCATGATGTATATGCATCTTTCTTCTTATTTACAGTAAATATTTCACCATCCACTTCTAATTCAACATCGACATCATCCTCATCAAATTCCCATTCATCTATGAATGGGACATACTCAGTCTCCTCCAAATAACCATATACTAATTCTGTACTCTCAAAACTATTTTCATTCTTAAAATCCAGCAAAATATCTGCTTTTCTTATTACCTCAATCTCAATAGTTCCGTAAAATACATGATGTGAAGGTGGTGATTCAATAACCTCTTTTGTATCATCATCTCTACCAGAATAACAATGTGAGTCTCCAGAAAGTTGTACACTAAATTTTAAATTATATTTTACTTCATCCTCGTCTCTTTCAAGTTGCATCCCCTCATCAAAAGACCAATTCTCTATTTCAAATTCATCTATTCCTAAATCTCCAATATGCGCTGTTGCTTCATCAATATAATATATTCCATTATAAATCAACTCTGTTTCTATTGAATAGAACACATCTTCAGAAATCCTTTCACAATAATCTTCATCTGTTATTTCCAAAGCATATTGAACTATATCAGGTTTATCAATATCATAATCTTCAGCTATTTTTTCATAAAAAGCACTAGATATGAAAGGATAAATCTCTTGCTTTGATTTGCGGAATTCTTTAATAAGTTCTTCTCTAAATTTAATAATTCCATCTTGATTCTTATCCCACCAATCGCTTTTTACATCATCCGTTACTAAAATTATATTTTTCTTTTCTTTCTTTGCATATTGAAGTATTTGAATCCACCAAAGAAAATCGCCATACTTTCTTATTCCATCTTTATCATCATCCTCAAATCCTGGAGGTATTGATTTCTCATATCGTTTCCTTCCCGTTTCACATAGTCTATATAGTTCCAATTGAGTAAATGGTTCTAATATCTGACCTTTTTCTCTTATTTCATTTACTAATTCAGATACAAAATCTGTGTCTTTCCATTTTCCTGCGACAAGATTAAGTGTATCTTCTCTCTCTATAAAAAAATCCTCTACAATAGTTAACTGTTCTTCTATTTTTCTATCTAGATTCTGTAATAATTCATCAACATCTGGAAATTGCATTTTCTTAAGATTCATACATGCTGTCATTATTGATGCTCTAGCAGAGTTCAAAGGCTTTCTACATTGTTCCTTTGCATTACTCACTTTATTTCTTATTTCTTTATAACATTTTTTATAATGCTGGTTAAACTCAATCTCAACCATTGAGGGGATAATTATAAAGTCCTTAACAATGTTTAAACATTCAACTGCAAAATCACAGTATCCTTGTGCAAACGCATATATATGGAGATATACATTTGCATCACATACAATCATTGTGTTTCCGTCATCTAAAAGCTCTTTCAAATTAATCTCATCATTCATAGTCGTACTCTGCCTTTTCTATTCGTTTAGTTTGTTTCAAAGATGTCATTTCAATACTCTTTCAAAAAATGGCTTAGTGGTATAATAGGTACTATATTCCGCCGGAAAATTGTTGATTTTACAAGGTTTGTCGGAACTCCTCTTGTCCAATTATTTTATCTTTATTAAACTTCTAATTTGATTTTTACTTAAACGAAGCGAAAGATAAATATTAAGTACTAATACTCCAGAAGAAAAAAAATTGACAAAAGGAACCGTTATACATTGTGAGAATATATGAAAGTAATTGAACGAATTCAATATACCAACAATCAAAATACAAACAATATTTATAATTTGGATATGCAATTCTGCAGACTTTTCAACTCCATTATAATTGTTGTACGTTCTCCGGTATGTTATAAAGTATCCAATCACACCAAATAAGCAAAAAACAAATATGGTATAATAATACCACTCTTCCCTACTATTTCTTATTTGTTCATTATTTATAAGAAGAAATTCAAAAAGTGCTGTAGCAAATACCATTATAAAATCCATTGGTCTAAATACCCACTTTTCGGTGTACTTAACAGCTGCAAGTATGTGCGTTTGAAAGATTCTTAAAAATAATGCAAAGAAAAACATCAAAAACGATAACTCCAAAACAGTAAAATTGTTGATAAGATCTATCAATCTATCTGCTAATATAAAAAAAAGCGTTCCATGCAGTAAAGAAACAATTAAAATAAGTACATCATAAAAAAAACTTGGCGTATTCCCTTCTACATTTTGAAGAATAACCTTCTCTGCTTTACATTGGCTCTTTTTCTCTCTTGTATCTTGAATAGCCGTGTTAACGTTTCTTTTTTGTTTTTTACTTTTGTACTTCTTCCTTTTTTTCCCTTTTTTTCTCATTAGTCAATTATCCCCGCAACTATTGTAACTACCCCCAATACAGCATGACTTATAGATACGCCAGTAAGATTTTTAGTTTTTTGATAGCAAAAATACCATATAAGCCCAATAATAAATGTCAGCAAAAGTGTCAACCAATCCCTATAAATTATATGCACAAAACTATATAGAGACGTTGATATGATCATCCGAACTATATATGGTAAATTGTACTTCTCTAATGCCGCTTCTAATACTCCTCTATATAAAAACTCCTGAACTGGAGAAGAAATGAAAATATAAAACAAGAAAAAACTCCACTGCTCATTAGGGGTAATACGAGAATAGCCTGATATCCAAATAGCTATACCTATTATTGCCAAAACAATAGTTAGCGGCAAGATATGAATTATTGATTTTTTTGCATTTTGCACTGTAATTCCTAATTCCAAATTAGTAAAACCAAATAATCGAAATACACCATAAACTACAATAGCACCAATGGTTAAAGCATAAAACTTGTAGTCAAAATTAATTAAACCAAATAGAATAGAAAGCGGAAGTCCAATATAAATTAAGCAAATAAAAAGGAACAAGATAATCTTTGATTTGATCTTCATAGATTTCATAATATAAATCTCCTCGTATAATATTTTTCCTAAAATGCACACTATGGTTGCATTATTTTTGTCTACTGTACTTCTATTATATTTACAATCTAATATGCATTCTCATTTTAATAAAACATCAAACACTTACACGAAACTTCAAACGATCCGGCAAAACCATATGCTATATTGCTAAAGTCGCCAAATTGTGTACTTCAACCTCCAATCGCCATATTATCAGCGGTATCCAAACTTCCAAAAAAAGAGGCACCACTCACACTAGCGAATCCCTCCAAGCCTGAAAATCTTTAATTTCAAACCATTCCCTTATTTCGCCAAATCGTATCCAAATCCCTATGACATCAATTATTTATAGCCGCCTGTGTCGCCACTATACTTTACAAACTCTTTGTCGCATTTCAATATCCATTAATCACAATCTATATTATCTATAAATGCTGCAAATCTCCTCGCAATTTCTATCCTTTCCTTAGCCTGCTTACCATAATAATATGGTCTGCATGCGCCATCTTGATACTCACTATACAGACTAGCAATCCAGAAAAACGTTTTTCCTATTATGTCATCTCGGATATATACATTATCATTAATTGATTGAAGCCTGTCACTTGCATTTTTTTCATATTCCTTCATCATATTATAATAGCTCTTTCCAAGACTTCCCTCATAATTAGGATAGTAACTATTACTTATCAGCCATTCTACACTATTAAATTTTGTTTTTAATGCAATTGTCAAAAACAAAATTTCAAATGTCATAATACTGCTATCTTTTATTTCATCATTACATATCAGTTTATGAATAGTTTCCGCCTTATTAAAAATCCTCTCCTGTGTTCTAATATCCAATCCTGACATTATATCAGAGAAAAATTTTTCTACTTTCTGTTCTTCTCCCTGTAAAAACTCAAACATTGAAGTATATGTCTCGTATTTCTTTATATACTGTCCAGCCTTTCCGTTATCCAAATTAACTTTAAACGATATAAATTTTCTGAGGTATTTATCTACATTAATTTCTCCATATATTTCTTTAATGGAATGTTCAATCTGCGTCTTATCCATTGAAACAATTACGATAACATTCTTTAAATCTGTAAATATGTGATGTAATCGCTCCAACACTTTTATAGTATACTCTGGTAAACATCTATCCAACTCATCGACTATTATTACAACTGCCTTCCTATCAGCAATTTCCTGTATTCCCTTTCTGGTTGCTTCTAATGCGCGTTTAAATCCATATAATGAATCAAAACTATTATCCTCCTCTTTTATTCTTTCTTCTATTGTATTCGTAGCTATTTCTACCAAGTCAATTCCTACTTTATTTTTGCATAACTCACTTGCAACCGCTTTCAAAGTTTCTTTCGTTGTTTCCCATGCCGCTCTTTTCGCAACATCTCTTTGCCCCGATGTGAAAACATTTAATTCTCTGTCTGTAGCATCTAACATAGCTGCAATAATGGCTATGGCCGGTTCTTCATAATAATCATATTTCCAACAATCATAATGGAAAATAAAATACCTATTATCTCCTGTCTCTTCAGATTGTATCTCTCTTATTTCTTCTTCGAATTTCTCTAAAACAAATGATTTTCCGCTACCCCAAAATCCATTCAGTCCAAAACAACACCCTTGCTTATTATCGGAAATTATTTTTACTAAGTTCCTTAATTTCTCTATAAAGCTACTTCTATCCAGTACATCCAATTTTTTTCCCATACTTTTTATCCCTTTCATATCAGTTTATAAAATGCCATCACAAAATTACATTTACAGATAACTTGCGATTATCCCGAATTCCGTATAAAACATTTCACTAGAACCTTAAATGCAAGTGCGGAGTAACTGTAAGCAATTAAGAAAAATAATCTAAACTATCTATAGGATAATTACATGATATAATCCACCTCATATGTCTATTTCATTAATAATGTAGTATAATTCTACAATATAATAAAATCTTTTACAAGAAAAAACAAGCAAATTTAAATGGAAGACTTGCTTGTTGCTAAATGACAATCTGTATAGCAACTATCCTGTTTCCGTTGATTTATGATACTGCTTTATGCGTAGCTCCCATTCCGTAATCGCTTTAACTTTTTATTCGTCATTTCAAGACTCTTTCAAAAAATGGTGTAATAGTGGTGTAGTAAGTACCATATCCCGCTGTGAAATCATTGGTTTTATAGGCTTTTTCGGGACTTTTCAAGATACTGCCGTGGCAGACGAAAAGTATACGAATCATTATTATCAAACTCCTTAATATGCCGTGAAATGCCCCGTTTTGCAAGGCACTCCGGCAATTCTATGTTTTTCATTTTTGTGTGTCAACTGGGCAAATTATAGCATATTTTAGCAAGTTGTGACTACCTGTTAGTAGTAAAATTAGTAGTAAAACGGAATTTCTTACTACTAAGAGATTTTAACATTCTCTATTCATATTTAGAATTGTCATCAATGTATTTCTTTATAGTCTTTTCGCTCTTAACAAAATACATCTTTCCTGTACTATCCACCACGTATAACGTCAGCTTATCTTTTTCTGAGAACACGCCATCCTTTATCTGTTCTCGTAAATTTCTTAAAAACAACTTAATATCGAAAACCAAATCCATAGATTCTTCTGGTGCTAAAGTACACGGTAGTGGTTTCTGTATCATTTTTACTATTGGATTTTTTATATCAGGAACAATCAGTAAATTTTGCTTTTTTGAAACTTTAATTCCCCAATTCTTTATTATTACATTCCTATTACCTATGTTAGTAACCGTTAAACTTACAAAATGAAACTCCAAATTTCCATTTTCAGAAAATACCACATTCTTATCAGAGAAACTTAATCTTAATCTCTTTCTATTTGCATATTTGATTTGCCAAAGCGTAACTATAACAGCAGCGGCTGTCGCTATTGCGCCGACTGCTTGCCCTATGGCTGCAAATGCATTCCAAAACAAATTATAATCTTTCACGACTTACACACTCCCTTCAATATATTATCAGTCAAAAAACCTTTTTCTAATGTAAATACAACTTATTATTCTCCATAATAAATTGCTATCGGATGAATTACACAGAGGTTCTTTTCTTTTGTTGGCAGCAAACCTCTTAAAGCTTCATGTGCCGAAAACTGAATTTTTTCAAAAATATTATCGTTATCTGTAGAGTTAAAATCTTCACCAATTAAATTAGTCACCATTCCAATGCATGTGATCGAACCTCCATACTTAAACCCCATACATTTTGAATCAATTCTAAAATATTTATCGTCAACAGGTATAATATATCCGTCTTTGGACAACAATAATCTTTTATATGGAATAAGTCTCTTCAGTAACCTTATCATTGAATTTAGCATATCAATTTGCCCAGCACTCTTCTCAATTGTTTCATCCAATAATTGATTAAATTTATCTTTGTTATCTCTTCGCTGCTTTCTGTTTGTTGATTCGGAGACTTTCTTTTCTATTTGTTCTTTTGACAACTCTTTCATAAGTGTCGAATCTTCTCCAATTTGAAAAATGTTCTCTAAGTAATCTAAGTCAATAAATGTAAACTCCCTCCATAATTTTAAATAATTACCTTCTTCATCAAAATCCTGTACTCCTTCTTTAACACTATGAATTTCTATGTATTTGCATGCCTCATCAAATGCTGCATCATGCAAAACTTTTTCTATTACATCTTTAGACGCTTGTCCGTTTGATACAATACCTTCAAATTCTCCTGACATTTCTAATTGTACTTTTGCTTCTACGAATTTCCAGAAACCTCCAGCAGCAGATGCGTTTGCTTTAGGAGAAAACAATTTTCTTCGATTTTTATTTTTGGTTTCAGACGCCTCGATAGTTCTTTGAGTTATTATCCCTTTTTCTGCTTGAGCAATAATAGAATTTACTATATCTGTGTCTAAATACAGAAACTGTTTCATTTGATTTACCTCCAATGCAAAACTCCTCCAAAATATATTATATCAGCAGATTCTGATTTCTTCCACAAAAAAAACGCTCCAACCTAAGCCGGAGCGTCCTCACATTTTCTATATTAGATCACCTTAAACATCTTCTGTGATACCGCCTTTGCATCATTTTTCTTTTCAATCTCGGCCTGCGCCTTTTGGAATTCTTCCATCCGTTTCAATTCTTCCTCTGCATCATCTAATCCGACATGTGCAT
>JAFLTH010000111.1 GCA_022510525.1 Lachnospiraceae bacterium
ACACGCTTTCGCTCCGTTACAGATAATTTACGAAGTAAATTTTCTGTTAATGCTAACGGTACTAAGGATTTTGCTTTGCAAAATCCAAGTGCCGGCGTTTTTAGAGGGTCTTTCAGCGTAAATCCTTTTCCACCGCCCGCCCCTCACAGAGTTTCTCGATCGTCTATTAATTTAATAAAATTTAATTACATATGTTATTTATATATAGTACAAACTGTCTAGTTTTTCTATCTTTGCCTTCCCGGCGGTCGCCTCGGTTATTTCCTTTCTAACCGCCTCTTCCTCTTCATAAGGAATCTTAGCCTTAATAGTTACCATATCTGTATATTCAGGCTCTTCAATCACAATATTTCTCAAGCCCATTATATATTGTATCTTACCGATTCCATTGTAGTCTGTTGTAACTTTGATATATAGACCATATCTGGTTGTGCGCACATCACTTGCGTTTAAGCCTGCCTGCGTGGCCTGGGTATAGGCGCGTACCAGTCCGCCGGTGCCAAGCAGCGTTCCTCCAAAATACCTGGTGACCACAACAACCACATTACGCACTTCTGCTCCAAGCAATACCTCCAGAATAGGCTTCCCCGCTGTTCCCGACGGCTCTCCGTCATCAGAAAAGCGCATCAGCTGCGCCTTTTCACCTATCACATATGCATAACAGTTATGCCTCGCATCCCAGTATTTTTTCCTCATCGCTTCTATAAACGAAAGAGCCTCTTCCTCCGTCTCCACCGGAGCAACATTTGCAATAAAACGCGACTTTTTTTCCTCTATCTCTCCCATCCCACCCTGCAGAACTATTTTATAAGGCTCTTTCTTACTCTCCATCTATCTGATACTCCCGTTAATATCTATTCTTATCTTATCTAAGATTGCATTTTATATAATATTTTAGCATCTATATTTATATTATCATACGCAAGAATAAAAGTGTACATATTTGTAAACAATTCTTATTAACTTCCAACGTTATGATATTATTGCGAGAATACGAGATGGGCAGGCAGTGGAAAATGATTTCCGATGAAAGGCCCTCTAAAAACGCCGGTGCTTAGCGAGGTATTTTCGAGCTTAGCACTCGCTGCGTTTTTAACGGAGCGAAAGCGTGCCTCTCAGCGGAAACATTTTTTGCTGCCTGCCCATCTCGTATTCTCGCAATCCTGCATCAAATTTAATTAAGATTTAATTAAATTATGCCGAAAACCTTTATTTAATTTCCAAATTTTGTTATAATAAACCGATATAAAAGTTATCCTATAATTCTTAGGAGGCGATATATATGAATTATGGAAAAAAAGGTGTCCGTAAGAAGCAAAAGGCACTTAACTCCAGAGCTAAAAAATGGGGCAAAAAATTAGGGTTTACCTTTGTACAGGTATTTCTCATATTCATCATTGCCGGTGCCGTTATAGGAGCATCTGCAGGAATCGGAGTATTTAAGGGTATTCTGGCTACCGCTCCGGATATCGGTAATATTGACGTAACACCCTCGGGCTTTTCCACTTTTGTATATGACATTGAAGGAAACCAGACTGCTAAACTGGTATCAACCGATTCCAACCGTATACCTGTAAGTATGGATATGGTTCCGGAAGACTTGTCTCATGCCTTCGTTGCAGTTGAAGATGCGCGTTTTTACGACCATAACGGTATTGATATCAAAGGTATTATTCGTGCCGGTGTGCACGGCATACAAAACGGTTTTCATTTTTCGGAAGGTGCCAGCACTATTACACAGCAGCTTCTTAAAAACAATGTTTTTACCGACTGGACCAGTGAAAACTCTCTTACCGACAGAATGAAACGTAAGGTTCAGGAACAGTATCTTGCACTGGAACTTGAAAAAGTTATGGATAAGGACGATATCCTTATCAATTATATGAACACGATTAACCTTGGGCAGAACACCCTTGGAGTTCAGGCTGCTTCACAACGATATTTTAACAAATCGGTAAGTGACCTGACTCTGTCGGAATGCGCGGTTATTGCGGGCATTACGCAAAATCCTACTAAGTATAATCCGATTATCAATCCGGATAAAAATGCGGAACGCCGTGAAAAAGTTCTCAATGATATGTTAAAAGAGGGCTATATTACTCAAACCGAATATGATATTGCAATGGCGGACGACGTATATTCACGTATCCAGATAGTCGATTCGGAAAACGGAGAAAGCACTGTTAATACATATTTCGTAGACGCACTTACGGAGGATGTATTGGAAGACCTGGTTGCCGCCGGATACAATGAAACACAGGCATTTACATTGTTATACAGCGGCGGACTTAAAATTTATTCCACGCAGGACCCTAATATTCAGGCTATATGCGATGAGGTCTTTGCGGATGAGAGTAATTTTCCTGCCAATACCAAGTGGTATCTGAATTATGAACTTACAGTCGTACAAAGCAACGGAGACAGGATAAATTACAGCACTGATATGTTAAGAACCTTTTTTAAAGAAAGCAGATCGGGCTACAATCTCATTTATTCATCTCAGGAAGATGCATATGCGGATATTGAACTGTTTAAAGAGGCTGTACTTGGTTCGGGTGATGAGGTTTTTGCCGAAACAATCTCACTTACGCCGCAGCCACAGGTTTCACTTGTTGTAGAGGATCAGAGTACCGGATATATTGTGGCTATGGAAGGCGGCCGCGGCGCCAAATCCGGCAGCCGTACCTTAAACCGCGCAACGGATGCCGTAAGACAGCCCGGCTCTACTTTCAAGGTTGTGTCTACTTATGCACCTGCACTGGACAGCGCAGGTCTGACACTTGCCACAGTCATCAATGACGCACCTTTTAACTATGCAAACGGTCGTCCTGTTAACAACTGGTATAAGACAGGATATAAAGGTATAAGCTCTTTCAGAGACGGTATACGCGAATCCATGAATGTAGTAACGGTCAAGGCACTGACCTGGATAACTCCCAGACTTGGCTTTGATTATCTGATAAACTTCGGCTTTACTACACTGGAAGAGCATAAAGAGATAAACGGTCAGGTCTATACCGACATACAACAGTCACTTGCCCTTGGAGGCATTACCTACGGTGTTACCAACGAAGAGCTGAATGCGGCCTATGCCTGTATAGCCAATGGCGGAACTTATATTAAACCTAAATTGTATACAAAGATATTGGATCATGACGGCAATGTCATATTGGATAATACGCCTCCGCAATCCAAGCAGGTTATTAAGGAAACCACTGCTTTCCTGCTTACCGACGCAATGGTGGATGTTGTAACAGCAGCCGGCGGTACCGGCGGTTCAGTCAATTTTGGAAATATGGCAATTGCAGGCAAAACAGGTACAACCTCGGACAGTGTCGATGTCTGGTTTGCAGGATTTACGCCCTACTATACAGCCACAACCTGGGCCGGTTTTGACAACAATGTTAAGCTTAAAACATCCGATGAAACAAACCTTGCCAAGAAGCTGTGGAGAGCGGTTATGTCAAGGATACACGAAGACCTGCCGAGCCAGTCATTCAATGTACCAAGCGGTATTGTCACCGCTACGGTATGTTCCCGCTCAGGCAAGCTTCCGATTGAAGGTTTATGCAGCGGCACCTTAAAAACCGAATACTTTGCAGAGGGTACGGTTCCTACAACAAGCTGTGATATACACTATGTAGGTCCTGTCTGCCAGTACACCGGTCTTCCTGCAACAGAATTATGTCCATTCAGAGTAGAAGGTGTATCAGAACTGCCGCTTATTGAGGATATTTCATTACAGAGCGGTACCCCCGGTGCCGTAACACAGGTAGTGAATGAAGACGGCACAGTCAGTGAGGTAACGGTTCCGCAGGTTACAAGCAACATCTGTCCTCATAACGGAGAATTTTTTGCAGATCCTAATCATGAGGCTGTAATAAACCAGCAGCGTGGTGAAATTGCCCAGAGAAATGCGCAGGCAGCCCAGGCAGCCGCACAAGCTGCTGCACAGGCTCAGGAAACCGCACCACCGGCCGAGCCCCCTGCCGAAGCAGCACAATAAATACAGGAAATCATAATTCTTCATAAATAAACAAATTATAAGAGGAGTCCGTATCATAATCCGGACTCCTCTTTTTAATAACAAATGTTATATAACTTATTTAAATTCAATTGATCTGACTAATCTTATCTTCAAGATCATTGATTGCATTCTTCGCATTTTCTATTGCTCTGAAATACTCTTCATAATCCGCCTCAGGATCTGAAGCATGCAATTCATAATACAATTTTCCAATCTCGATATAATTTTTCTTTATCACATCTTCACAGGTCTTAATCTGACTCTTTAGATTAGCTTTTTCAGCGAAATCTTTTGCCTTGTCTGTTACTTCCTTTCCTTTTACCGAAACAGTCTCTCCCACTTTAGATACAAAACTTCTAATGTCAAAATTATTTTCCATTATTACATCTCCTTTTATATTTATGCATTTTCCTGTTATGATTCTTTTATTACATAAGAATGCAATCCTGCTATTGTATAGCCACATCATGCGTCACAAGATAATAGTCATCCTGCAATGCCTCTATCTGCCAGTTTATTCTGTATAATGAGCCGTTTAATGCTGACAACGTCCTGTCCATATATCCCCGTCTGTAATCGTTGTTCTGGTATGCCCCGTACACATCCTCAAAGAGCTTTGTTCCTGAAAGCAGGATACTAAACCTGTAGTTTCCTCTTCCATTTGAAAGCATATTTAAATAACATCCGTTATAATACATATCCAGAGAAGTTACGGCATTCTCCTTAGAAAATCCTACGTCGGCAATACTTCTTTTGCTGTCATAGTCTTCTTCGTTATTATTGCCGTCATCATTGTTATCGTTGTCATTATTATTGTTATTGTCATTCTTGTTATCATCAGTCTCCCCGTCTGATTTTTCAAGGTTCCTGTATGCAGTACCGTTACAGGGAGGAAGATATACCGAAAGTTCCTGCCTTAAATGATTCCAGGAAAAATCGGCATCTGACTTGTTAAAGTAGTCATATGTACCTTCTCCGGTATCATCCCAGGTTGCATCCACATTGTAATAACCGTCATCCAGGGCAACTATATTCCAGGCATGGCTTTCACCGGCATAACCGGTGCAATAATAGCAGGGAATCCTAAGCTGCTGCATCATATACTGAAAAGCCCTCGCATATCCCGCACACACTGTCCTTCCGTTTACAAGTGCACTGTATGCGCTCTGACTTATATTAGCATAAGATACATATTCCACCTTGGAAATAAGTTGATCGTGTACATACTTTTCTTTCTCATAATTACTCTCAAGCTTATTTGCTTCGTCAATGATTTCTCTTGCTTTTGAGTTAAAAGAAGATTTTTCCGAAGACAGATTGTCGGCAGTATAATTGAACTGTAAGTCAATCTCAACACACTGGCCGTTACGACTATATTTACATGCATATGCCGTATCCACCCAGAAAAGTTCCGGATGATCATTATATACTGCCGCAAATGCATCTTTAAGCTCACTCACGCTGACATTCTCTACCGGAGCAAACCGTCCGTTTAGTCTATTGGCATTGGCATAAATCTGACGATACATATGCTGCCCTTTAGCATCCAGCATATAATAATATGGGTAAAAACGAGCGTCAAAAGTGAGTGCGTCGCCTGTTTCTCCGGTACTTAATTCACTTCGGAGACTCTCTGCCTCGTCATCGTCTATCTCACTATTCTCACCCTTAACCGGTTCATAACCGTTTTTACCGGACACATTTTCCGGCACCGTAATTCCGAATAATGACGGATCAACCTTCTGTTTGTTATCGTCCTCACGTTCATCAGCCCAGATTACTCCGCCAGGACGCGTCTCATATGCAGGAGTCCGGACAGGCGTATTATCAGGAATTTCAGTAATACTGATATCCTGGACCCGGTTATCGCTTACAGATAAAACGTCCCCGTTTTGTGGTTCGGTAAAACCCGATCCGGCAGAATAAGGCGATTTACCTATTTCATCCAGCTTCAACGTATCCGCAATCTGACCGGACAGCTCCGGTTTCATAGCGCAAACTATAATAAAACCGCTGAGTAGTACAAACAAGATAAGAAATCCATATAAAATCTTTTTTAAAAAATTCATAGCAACTAACCTTCTTATGTTTTGTTACTTTCTTATTGTCAAATACCCTAAATCTTAAATGCATTGACTGCATCCGTAAGCTCTTTTGCCCTGTCTTCCAGTTCAAGCGTGGAGTTATGCAGATCGTCAATCATTGTCATCTGATTCTTCAGGGAATCGTTTACGGTCGATACTGAAGCTGATGTTTCTTCCGATACGGAGGAAATATTATCAATTGCTTCAAGGGTATCATTTCTATGTCTCTCCATACTTTCTATGGTGCGTCTGAGAGAAGCAATTTCATTAATAAGATTGCCAAGGTAATCATTCATATTACCAAATACCTGTATAGTATCATTAACCGTCACAGTCTGCATAGATACAATTTCTTCCGCCTGTGCGGCAACCTTAACCGTATCTTCCGCATAATGCCTGATCTGATCCATAACATCCTGAATCTGTTTGGCAGCTCCGATAGTACCATCGGAGAGAGAACTTACCGACTGTGCTACAACCGCAAAGCCTCTGCCTGCCTCTCCTGCCCTTGCAGCCTCAATTGATGCATTAAGCGCAAGCAGACTGGTTTCCTCGGCAATATTATTGATCATTTCAACAAAGCTCTCAATCGCAGACAGACTTTCTTCAAGATTTCTGATATTGATGGTAACATTCTTGGTAATATTAGTCGTGTCTTCGGACTTAGCCGAAAGGTCATCCATAGTTGACATACCTTGCGATATGACTTGTTTGGTATTTTCAGTAATCGAACCCATGTTCTTAACAGTATCAACCGCTCTGGTAATCCTGTCTGACAACTCATCCATCTGCAGAACGCAGTTCTGTGCATCACTGGCCTGATTAGACAATCCTCCGCTCATTTCGTCCACGGCAGATGCAATCTGGTCACCGGAATTTGTAATTACTTCGGAAACTTCAGAAAGTTTTCCGGTAGAGGTTGAAACATTTTCAGTAGTCTTAAGCACCTGAACAATAAGGTTTCTGGTATTGTTGACCATATCAGCTATGCTCTTTGCCAGAAGCTTAAATTCATCCTTTCTGTCAGTATTTATACTTACAGTAAGGTCCCCTCCCGATATTATTTCAAGCTTATCGCTTATCTGTCTGATTGATGAAGTAATTCCTATTATAATGAATACAGTTGATGCTACCGCAATAAGGCAGGCAATCAATACCATTAAGAACGTAATATTCTTGATTGTATTTGCTCCCGCATGTACCATGCTGAGCGGTACCATTGCACAGATTGCAGAACCGTTCATAGAACTCTTGCTTATCATAAAAAGATATTCCTGATTATTATATGTAACATAATCAATGATTGTTGCTGCATTATCTGCCATAGCCTCGGTGTAATATGACTGGTTCAGGAATGAAAATCCGTCGTTTTTCACTACCTCATTTCCTTTAAGCAGGAGTTCTCTGCCATCTGCCGTAATAAACGCCGACATACTTCCCGCTCCCAAATCCAGATCACTTAAAATATCTGCCATAGCTTCGCTGCTGTAATCCACAACTATACAGGCCCGCCTTGTTGTCATTGGTCTGATATAAGAGCAAATATAATTATCGACAGAATAGTCCGGATAATAGTTTGAGAATACCTCATCTATATAGTCGTGTGAACCGATCCAGCTTCCATGCAGGGATTCAAAACACTTAGCCTCCGCCTTATCCGTTAACTCTGTATAAAAACCCGGAACCTCCACTTCACTGTCATATGTGGAAATTACCGAAAGACCGCTGCTTGGTATAATATATATATTATCCAGAAATCCGTTACCGTTTTGCTTAACCTCAAGATCAACAGACACGGTTTCTATAATCCCAAGCTTGCTCCATTCATTATATATAGCGCCGGTGGCAAGTCTGACAAGATCCGAATTATAATACAGCTGCTCGGATTCGGATATAGCCGATTCAAATCCAAAATCAATATATTCTACTGCCATTGACATAGCTTTTGACATAGAATCCTCATAATTTGACGACATTCCCGATGCGGCAAGTGAATATGCCACTATACCGATAACGATTGTACATACAAGAGGAATCGCAAAAGCGATAATCAACTTAGTTTTAATCCCCATTTTGTTACTCTTACTATTTATAACTTTATTTTCTATATTTTTTTGCAAAGCTTCTTTTTTATTGTCGGCCAATACACGCACCTCCTTTCATTACCTTACTGCGCTCTTCTTATCATATCCAGATAAGTAGTAAGGCCATTCTGTGCTGCATAACTGTCCTGAATTGAAATTGCAGGTTCCTTAAATGCTGCAATGTTAATGTTTTCATAATCAGTAACAATTGCACCGTCAGCTATACACTGCTCCTTGGAACTGTCCAGCATCTCATATGTAACTGCACGCTCCTGCAATGTAGCTGCCAATGATGCAGTATCAATCCAGCTCTTCTGTTCTCCGGTAAGACTATCGTAAAAATCACCGTTCATAATGAACAGACGTGTTGTATAGTCATGATGAGTCTCGCATATATATTTACCGTTTTCTGTAGTATGATGTTCCTTTAACATCAGGTTGGTGTAATCATTCTCTGCCGAATCCACTCCGTCGCTTTTTAACACATCATACAAATCGCCCCAACCGACATTAACAGGTTCTGCACCGATAGATGTCCAGTAATCATATACAACTCCCGAAGTCTGTGTACGTATGGTAAAACCTGCCACATCCTCAGGAGAGGTAATAGGTGCCTTACCGTAATAGTCGCGCACTCCTGCGGACCAGTAACCCATAATACGATATTGATTATTCGTTCTTTCCAATATTATATCAGTCATTGCCGAACCAAATTCACCGTCCATTGCATTTTCCCAATGACTGAAACCGTCAAATAAATACAGAAGAGAAAGCATGTCAACCTCTGCCACGCCGGCTGCGGTCATATGTCCCGGAGAAACTACAACCATCTGCGCCTGTCCGTTATCTAACATTGACAAAAGTTCTGCCTCATCTTCGCTTAAATCACCGTCACTGCAGATTACCTGAATTTCCCCTCCGGAAAGCTCCTCGGCAATCTCCTTAAAAGTCTGCAATCCAAAATGATAAGGATTATCAGGAGAGGTCTGATTTGATGCTATGGTCATAACAAGCGCCGGCTCGGAAGCCTTAACCTGATTATTCTCATCCGGATCTACTATAGAGCCGATAGTCCTTCTTCTTGAAGCATTACCTCCGCAGCCGCATAATGAGCCTGCAACAAGTCCTGCAACCAAGAGCACAGACACTATTCTATGAGCCTTCATATAAATATACCCCCTAATATGTATGTTTCTTTATCAAAAGCATTCTACTCCATATTATTATATTTAATTTATTCTAACATTTTATTGGTTTTTCAGCAACAATTTATATTGTATACAAACAAAAAACCCTTGGAATTCACCAAGGGTTTTTCAGAGCGCGAGACGGGACTCGAACCCGCGGCCTCGACCTTGGCAAGGTCGCGCTCCACCAACTGAGCCACTCGCGC
>JAFLTH010000112.1 GCA_022510525.1 Lachnospiraceae bacterium
CTCTTAAAAGTACAACCACACAGATCACATCTGCTGCCGATGACTATTTAAGAGCCGGTAAATCAATGAATGAAGCACAGGTTTTAATCAAAGATTCTATTATGCTCTCAAAGTTAGGGCAGTTAGATTCTTCAGTAGCAACAGAAGACCTATTGGCAACCATGAATGGATATGCAATGTCAGTAGAGGAACTTGAAAGAGCATTAGATGCTATGGTTGCTATTGATATGGAAGCAGCAACAAGTTCAGGTGATATTGCCACAGCATTAAAATATTGTGCTTCATCTGCTGATGTGGCAGGATTATCATTTAATAAATTAGCGGCAATGATTGGTGCGGTTCAAGACAAGACACAGCAAAGTGCTGAGACAATCGGTACATTCATGAATACTCTATTATCCAGATATCGTGATGTAAAGATTGGACGATTTGTAGATGATGACGGAGAAAGTCTGTCAGATGTTGAAAGCGTATTAAACTCACTGGATATTAAATTAAGAGACAGCAGTGGAGAATTTAGAGAATTTGAAACCGTAATTGATGAAGTTGCTCAGAGCTGGAACAGCTATTCCTCAGTGCAACAAGCAGCGATAAGTAAAGCGTTTTCGGGAGTAAGACAGCAAAACAGATTCATTGCGTTAATGGAGGGATATAATAAAACCCTTGAATTAACGGAAGTTGCGGCTAATAGTGCAGGAACGGCGGTTGAGAAATTCAATAGTGCTTACATGAATTCATTAGAAGCTAAACAGAATGCGTTGCAGGCATCTTTTGAATCTATGGTCATCAACTCAGATTTTGATGAAATTTATTCGGGAATTCTTGACGCAACAACAGCTTTAGTGGATTTCATTAATCAGACTAATGCCTTAAAGGGTGTATTTGCCGGACTTGCGGTATCATCGGGGATTAAGTTCTTCCTTTCAGCTAAGACAGGAGCAACCGAAGCATACATAGCACTGAATAAGTTTTCCAACGCTTTAAAAATTGCAAAACAGACTAATATATCCACAGCGGATTTTGATAAATTATTGTTATTATCTAACAATCTGTCTGCCAGTCAGATGAAATTGTTATTGTCTTCCAAGAATCTAAGCACAGCACAGAAAGAATTATTGATCACAAATTCTAGTCTTAGTGCAGAAGAAAAACAGCTACAGTTGCAGACATTAAGTACAGCTGTAGCAGAGACAGGGTTAACCGTTGCCACTACCACATTAGGAAATGCTTTCAAAGGTTTGATTGCAACTTTAGCATCAAATCCCTTCCTGCTTATTACTATGGCAGTATCGGGTGCAGTAATGGCATATCAGTCATATAACCAGAAATTAGAAGAGACAAGGCGAAAGAACATTGAAGCCAGTGAAGCGGCAATAGAACATGCCAATAGCCTGAAAGATTTGTATAATGAATACAATAGATTATCGTCTATTCAAGGCAGAACAACCTCTGAGGAAGAAGAGTTTAAAACAGCAGTTGAAGACATTACAAAGGCGTTAGGAAACAAAGCGGATGTTTTAGAAGGTCTTACAGCTGGGACTAATGAATATGCGGATGCACTTGCAAAAGCAACTAAGGAAGAATTATTGTCAGCATCTGTTAATGCTACAGTTGGTCGGAAAAGTGCTGAAGAGGAATTACAGAATGCTATATGGGATCAGTGGAAGGGTTCACTTATAACTGTGGACTCTAATAGTAAAGGGAAGGCATTATCCGAAGAAGCACAAAAGGCAGTAGATATTGTTTCGGACACATTAAAAGACTTTGAAACAATAAACAGAACATGGAATAATCTTTCATGGGATGGTGCTACACATGATGATTCTGTGGCAATCTTTGAATATTATAATGCTTTGATAAAGGCAAGAGAGCAATTAGTCTTAGCATCTCAAGATGATGAAGCTTTACTAAATACAGAAATATATTCAGATTTAAACAATGCAATAAACACCATGTCAGAAAGTATGGATACCTATATTAATAAGCGGTATGAAGAAGAAAAATTAATTTATATGGCTCACAATGGGATTCCACGTACAACAGAAGAATATAAGCATATTGAAGATGCATTGATAAATGCTGCCGGTTCCAGTTCTGATTTGCAAGATAAATTTAAAGAATTACTTATGTCTGATTTTTCAAATTTGGCAACAGATATTGAAAGTGTGGGGGAGTCAATAGATAATGTATCTACTCAGGCAGGACAGGTATCTTTATTGTCAACACAACTCACTAATTCCAAAGAAACCCTAGACAAATTCCAGTCCTCAGTAAAATCAGCATATGATGCATACTCCGCTCTAATGTCAGGAAATTATTCATCATCTGAGCTGTTAGATTCAATCCAAGCAATCAATCAGGCAGCAACTGATATGGGTAAATCTTTTAATTGGGAAGCCGTAGAAAAGCTAGGTGCAACAGACTTATATGATTCCATGGAACTGATAGGCATGGGAATTGAATATATTTCTGAGGAATATGCTAAAAGCGTATTGTCGGGTGCAGGAATTGATGTAGACAGTAAATTTGGTCAGATGCTTACAAATGTTATTATTCAGGAGCAAAAGGCAAGTACACAGTTAGGAGTGCTAAATGACCAGATTGATTCATTACAAGATGCATACAATGACCTTACGGACGTTGTAAAAACCTACAATGAGACCGGTTCAATTACTTTTGACCAATTACAAACCTTACTTGATATGGAACCTCAATATCTTGACTGTTTGATAGACGAAAACGGACAATTACAGCTAAATAAAGAGGCCATGACAGAACTTGCTAATCAAAGACTTAATGATGCAGAGGCACAAGCAATACAGCAGGCTATTACGGAGTTGGGTCAGCTTGCATTGCAAGATGAAAAGACTGCTGTTGATAATAATGCACAAGCATTTTCTGATGCAGTTGATGATTTGGCAGATTATAATGCAGAATTAGCAAATACAATAGCTGAAGCTACTGTTGGAGCTGCTGCCATCCGTGACTTAAATGTGGCGATAAGCGGTGCTGAATCACAAGGTGCTACAGATGATCAGATTAATACAGTGCTTGATAATTTAGAAACAAAATTAAAGCTGATTGGCAATGTAAGAGATAAAGTTAATAGTGGTGGTTTGGGTGATGCATTAGGTGCCGCTAAATCTGCCAGTAAAAAAGCTAGTGATGCTTACGTTGAAGCATTTGAAAAGGAATTAAGTCATCTTCAAGACTTACGTGATCGTGGTGTTATTGATGAAGCGGAGTATTTGCGGAGGTTAAGAGAATTATACACTCGTTATTTCGCCGATCGTAAAGAATATTTAGATGAATTCAATAAATATGAGAGAGAATATCTTGAAGGTATGAAATCTCTATATAATTCTGCATTAAGCGGAATCAGCACACTTTATGACCATAAAATCAGCGCGGCTTCGGATGCCAAGGATGCTGTAATTGACGCATTGAATGAAGAGAAGGATGCCATAGAGGAAGCATACCAGAAACAGATTGATGCCATTGATGAACTAATCTCTAAGAAACAAAAGCAGATAGACGCGATAAATGAAGAGATTAAAAAGATTCAGGATGCTTCAAAAGCCAGAAAACTAAATCTTGATATTCAGCAACAGGAATACGCTCTTGCTAAAATGCAGAATCAGAAAACACAACTCCTGTATAAAGATGGACAGTTTGTTTATGATGTTGATACTTCCGGAATAAGAGAAGCAAATGAAAAGCTCACGGAACTTAAAGAAGAAAAACAGATTTCAGAACTTGAGAAGCAGATAGATCTTATTGAGAAATCAATTGATCTTCTTGAGGAGCAGAAAAGTTCTATTCAAAAAATGATGGATGAATCCAATAAGTATTATGAAAACCTGATTAAAGAGCAGGAAAAATATTGGGACTCCATGATAGAAAATTTAGAACATCAAAAAAGTAAATGGGAAGAACTTGCGGATATAGAGAAAGTTGCAGATGCTTATTCAAAAGTAAAGCAAGTATTCGGTGAATTAGGTTATACTGTTGAAGATGTATTAAATGGTAATGAACAGGCATTTGAAGACTTTAAATCGAAATATGTATCACTGATGAACGATATGAATTCCAATGCTTCTTTTGCGGAAGGATTATCATATGCTTCAGGGGTTGCTAAGGAAGAATTAGGTTCATTCCTTGACAAAACAAAAGAAACTGCTGATGGACTTGATGTGTTAGGCACTAAAGGAACTGAATTAGATTCTGTTGCATCCAGTATGGATAATTTATCAGGCTCGTCATCTACAGCAAGTAAAAGTGTATCAGATACAGCATCAAATCTTGATACTGCCGCAAACAATGCCGGAACCCTTAGAGATAATCTAACAAACGTAAATACCGCTATATCCGAAGAACAAACCGCATTCGGCAATCTCAAACAAACGATAAATGAAGTAATCGAAGCCATCAATGAGAAAATCACAGCTATTCAGGAAGAACAAAACGCGGTAGGTATTGCAACAAGTTCTGAAATTGCTGATTTCTTATTGCTGGGATATAAAATCATTGAGGTAAAAGAAGCTGTTACAGAATTAGACACTACTGTTACTAATTTAGATTCACAAACCCTTGGCAATATCACTAATTCATTCCAACAGCTATATGATAAAATCATCCTTGTATCTGGTGCTTTAGGTTCTGGGATAGAAGGTAGCGGTGAAGATGTTACAAACAGTATATCTTCTGCTATTCAGGCACTTAATGATATTTCATTAGAAGAAGGTATTATAGCGCAATTCAATAATCTTAAAACTGCTATTGATTCTGTAACTTCTGCTATTGGTGGTGGAGGTGGTGAGTCTTCCAGTGGGCAAGGTCAAAGCGGTCAGGCTGGTTATGGTAATTCCGGAACTGGTGGTGAAGGTGCTGCAAACTCTTTATCAAGTGCAATTACCGAAATGGGTGCAACTGCAAATGAAATAATCGGTGAACCTGAAACTGAGGGCGATGGTACTGTAATAGGAGAGTTTGGGTCACTCAAAACTGCTGTAAATGATGTCACTGAAGCTATCGGCATAGGCGGTGAAGAAGGCTCTAGTGATGGTGGTCAAAGTGGTGACGATGGTACTTTAATAGGTTCTATCAATGATTTAGGCACAACCACAGAAGAAATCGTTGGTGAACGAGGCGAAGAAGATACTATAATTGGAAGATTTGAGCAGTTTAGAGATGTAATAGGTGAAGCTGATGCACATGTACACAGTATATCAGATGGTCTTGATGATATTGATGGTAAGGAAGTTGAATGTACTATCAAGATTAATGTTGAAACTTCTGGTGGTGTTGGCGGTCTTGGTTTGGTAAATGGTTCTATGAATCTTAATAGTGCTGAGTACAATGCTAAGTATGGTACTGCTCATCTTGAAGGAACGGCGTTAGTACAAGGGAATTGGGCTGTACAATCAGAAGAGAAAAATGCATTGTTGGCTGAAATTGGCCCCGAGATTGTCGTGAGGGATGGTAGGTATCATGTAATCGGTCTGAATGGTGCCGAAATGTTCCATATAAAACCTGGAGATATCGTGTTTAATGCAGAACAGTCAGCGGCACTTCTTAAATATGGTAAAATCTCAGGACGTGGCAAGGCTTATGCAGACGGTACTGTAGGTGATAAGTTTGCGTCTGGTAAACTTAGACCATTACAGCCAGGGGATCGCGCATATGAACTTGACAAGATAGTTAAAGATTATATGGCACAAACAGGGCAGGATATACATTCATTTTTTACTCCTATAAATGCTATCCAGAAAAATACTGAGCAGATGGCACAGGCTGTTAATACTATTAATAACATCAATAATAATAGGATGCAATCTGTTAGTATAGGTGATATTCATATTACTTGCCCTGGTATAACAAGTGCAGAAGTCGCAAATCAGGTTGGTATAGAATTAGAGCGTCGATTTAGAGGTTTACATCTTGCTGCATTACAAGAAAGTATGAAAAGGTAAATAATTCCTACTTCGTGAACTACAACCTATAGCATTAAAGAAAGAACAGTTTTTTAATATGAGATAATAAAAATGCCCGGAATTCGATTATATTTAATTGAGTTTCGGGTACTTTAATTTCAAATTATGGAGGAAAAAATAATGATGATGTTGACTAAAGAAGGACTAGAAAAGGTAATTTGTGATATCACAACCGAAGCATTTACAAAGAATAAGGATAGTATTATAGAGAATATCCAAAAGAACATCACGGAAGATGATAACTGTACTACAGTTTCTACCGCTACTATGGCAGCATTTACTTTTGAAATAATCAAACAGTTTAATTGGATTCTTAATAAGACATTATGCTCAATCTTCTATGATGATAACGGAGAAAAACTCTATGATCTATCTGATGAAGGAAAATTTATAAAAAATGAGTAACATTTCAATTGAGTAATTTTCATATAGTGGGTGTTGTGTAAAAAGCAAATTAGAAAAATGATGAAAAGGATAAACCGCACTCTGAAATATGGGTACGGTTTATTATAAATATATGCTATTTTGTCCTGTTTTATTGTTATTTTTGCTATTTTGTAAATGATTGTCGATTATTGGTATATAATTGAATAAATAATATTGTTATTTGCCATTAATTGAGGTTATTATGAAAAATATTATAAAAAAAGAAGATTATAGATCAATTGGAATAAATTTATTAAGTAGCTTATTATGGCAAATATTTTTGTCGTTATTTGCTTCGCTAAAATTAACAGAATTTTTTGTTTATAAGTTTAGAATAGATAAAGATTTTATCATAACATTAATATTTATTGTTGTTGAAAGTTTAATAATTTTAGTAATTCTAAAATTATTCTTTAAGAATAAGCCTAAAGATTCAGAAAATAAGGACGATAAAGATAATAAGGATGAATTAGTAAATAATATAAGTGATAATGACAATAAAACAGACTATGATTTTTATTTTAAAGATTATACTAAACACGTAACAATATATAAAAATGGAAATGGTATAATTATGAACACATTTTCCATTTGTGTAAATAATTATGAAAACTTCAGAGAATTTAAAAGGAAAATAAATGTTGAAGATGGTAAACGAGATACATCATTTCCATCTTTGAGTAAAATGAAATCTACACCAAAAGAAAAACGTTTTGAAGAATATGGTTTTTGGGTTTATAAACCGCATGATTCTATTATAAACAGAACTATAGAAAAGTATTGGTCTGATAACGATCCTGATGCAATAGACAATATACTTCAACATAATAACAAAGAGTTAAGGTGGGTTTTTGAAATTGCACGTAATAAAATAAAAAATAAGGATGTACATAAAATTTCATATGCAATAAGTGTACCTGGATTATACCCGATTGAGAAAGGTAGATTTTTGAAGGAAATTGCAAATGATCCAGAAAGTGATGGAGTGGCTTCATCATCTATACATGTTGAGCATTACATTGAAAAGATTAAATACATAGTTTCTTTTGAAGAAGGTATTAAATTAAATAAAGAACCAGAGTGTTTTACAGTTAATGGCAAAAAAATACCCATTTATGATTTTGATATTGAAGAAGGTGTGTTTTACAATAAGTACATTTTTATTATAAACAAACCTTCATATGGAACAAATATAATCATAAAATGGGAGTTTATAGGAGGTAATGGTATGGATAAAGAAGGTGGTGATTAGTAGTAAAATATGACACTAGATAAAGAATTAATATTGAAATAATAAAAAGGAGCTGTTTGCTAAGTGATTCAGTTCCTTTTTCTATGTATAAAATTAAATACTTACATTTTATTATGGCATAGTAAACACCTTGCTATGCCTTTTTATTATAGATTAATTTAAGATAGGAGAGGATTTACTATATACAGAAACCAAAACGAATTATTGAAATATATCAAAGAAAACAGTATCATAGACTTAGCACTTGTGCAAGATGAAATTGAGAAAATGAAACGAGATGAGTTGTTACAAAAACATCCCTACAAAATCTATCAAGGAAAGGACGGTAAATGGTATACATATCTTCCGGATGATGAAAAAGGAAGAATATTAAAAAAGCGAAATAAAAAAGAAGACATTGAAAGTCTGGTTATCCAATACTGGAAGGAGAAAGAAACTAATCCAACGATAAATGATATATTTACAGAGTGGATTACGGATAAGGTAAGTAGAGAAGAAATCTCAAAGTCAACTAAAGGTAGGTATGAAAGGCAATATAAACAATGCTTTGCAGAGTTTGGGAAACAAAATATAAAGTCTGTATCAGAATATGATATAGAAGATTTCCTCCTGAATTCCATAAGTAAACATAGTCTAACAAGAAAAGGCTTTAGCAATTTAAGGACACTCATATTTGGCATATTTCGTTTAGCCAAGAAAAAGCATTACATATCATACAACATTACTGAGATTGTTAATGATATTGAAATATCCAGAAAGTCTTTTAGAAAAGTAATAAAAGATGATGATGAACAGGTATTTATGTTTGACGAGGTCCCTAAAATTACAGAGTATTTAGAGCAGAATCAGGATATGTTAAATCTCGGAATATTGCTTTTATTTAAAACCGGACTCCGCATAGGTGAGTTGACAGCATTAAAGAATTGCGATATCCGCGGTAATGTCATTCATGTCAATAGAACAGAAATATGTTACGAAGATGATAATGGTAATAGGATTTATGAGGTAAGAGACTTCCCTAAGACAGAGGCAGGGATCAGAGATGTTGTAATTCCTAGTAATTGCCGATGGATTCTAAAAAGAATTAAAGCCTTGAATCCATTTGGTGAGTACGTTTTTATGGATAATGGAGAACGCATTCGTACTTATGTATTTAGGAACAGATTAAGCACAGTATGTAAGCATTCAAACGTAAAGAAAAAGTCACCTCATAAAATCAGAAAAACATATGGAAGTATACTATTAGATAGTGGAGCGGTGGAATCTTTGATTGTAAGCCAAATGGGTCATACCAATATCAAAACTACAAAGGAATATTACTACAGGAACCGCAGAAATGCAGACCAAATTATGAGCGAATTAGATAAAGTTAAAGCATTATAGTTAAAGTGTTTGACTACCTTTTTGACTACCTTACTAATTCTCATACAAACAAAAAGTGCTAGAACCGTTGTAAAATCAACAATCCTAACACCTTCATATAACAGCTCGTAGGGGAATCGAACCCCTGTTTCCGCCGTGAGAGGGCGGCGTCTT
>JAFLTH010000113.1 GCA_022510525.1 Lachnospiraceae bacterium
AAATAAACAAAATAAGGGGTGACTTGCCACCGCATCGGAACCCCGTTTTTGTTTACTTTTCCTCAGTTCGTCAGCCTTAGATGCCTTAATTTATTTCAAAATCTCTTTAGCAGATGCCGCAAGTCCTGCCATTCCCTGAATCTCAGAGGGAATGATGATCTTGGTAGCCTGTCCGTCAGCCGCTTTCTCAAATGCTTCCAGGCTCTTAATCCTAAGAACCGCTTCATCGGCACCGGCTTCACGAATCATCCTGATACCGTCCGCGGTAGCCTGCTGTACTTTAAGTATCGCTGCTGCCTCACCTTCCGCCTCGCGGATCATTTTCTCTTTCTGAGCTTCTGCTTGAAGGATTGCCGACTGCTTCTCCGCTTCCGCTTCCAGAATCACGGATTCTTTTTTACCTTCGGCTACAAGGATAGTGGATTTCTTCTCACCCTCAGCTTTAAGTATGGCTTCACGTCGTTCACGTTCCGCTTTCATCTGCTTCTCCATTGCATCCTGTATTGCTGCGGGCGGTATGATGTTCTTTAATTCCACACGATTTACTTTAATACCCCAGGGGTCCGTTGCAATATCAAGCGATGCTCTCATCTTGGTATTGATAACCTCTCTGGAAGTAAGGGTCTGGTCAAGTTCCATCTCACCTATGATATTTCTAAGCGTGGTTGCCGTCAGATTCTCGATTGCCATAATCGGATTTTCCACACCATATGCAAACAGTTTCGGGTCGGTAATCTGATAAAATACTACCGTATCAATTCTCATGGTTACGTTATCTTTGGTAATAACAGGCTGCGGTGCAAAATCCACTACCTGCTCTTTTAAAATAACTCTTTTGGCAACCTTATCAATGATAGGCATTTTTAAATGAAGACCTACGGACCAAGTCTGCTGATAAGCCCCCAGACGCTCAACTACATAGGCATATGCCTGCGGCACTATAGTGATACAGGATGCCAGAATAATAATAGCTATAACCAGTATTACAAGAATATAATAAATTCCACCCATAACTTAACTCCTTTCATTTACCTTTCAACTTTTTCTTCTACTATAAGTTTAACACCGTCTACACCCAGCACCGTAACCACTGCGCCTACCGGCAATACTATATTGTGGTAACTGCTCCTTGCAGACCATTCCATACCTCCGGTATTTACCTGGCCGATGCCTTCCACATTGTTAATCTCACTTACAACAATTGCCTGTCTTCCTATCATTCCCTCAATATTGGTTCTTACCCTGTCTTTGTTAAAATATTTAACGGCAACAGGTCTCGTAAAATACAGCAGAACCAATGATACTACAAGAAAGACAATGATCTGCAATACAAGCGGTGTATCCGGAATCGAGATTAAAGCAGCAACCAGTGCACCACCTGCAAACCATATGGTAGTAAGACCCATCGTAATAAGCTCAATTACAATCAATACTACTAAAAGAACAAGCCATGCGATTGTCAAATTAACATCCATAATGCTTCACCCCTTCTAACCTATCTTACTATATTATTCAACCGGATACAAGAGATTTAAACTAAAAAAAGCCCTAAGACCACTGTCCTAGGGCTTATATTAATCTACCAAAATACATGATGGCCAATCAATATTCCGTCATGATTTCCGGCTCTTCTAAAGTGAGTTGCATCTCCTACGTTACTCATTCCCGAGAGGGCTTCCTGTGCTGCCTGGAAGCAGGAATCGGAAATACTTGAATTGTAGGTGTTGGCTACCTTGCCGTTTAATGCAGGCGTAAACTGACCCGATGCATAAATAACACCTGATATTGTACTCGGATAAGCGCCGCTTCTTACCCTGTTCATAACAACCGCACCAACTGCCAGCTTACCTTCATAGGCTTCGGAACCGGCCTCACATTGTATAAGCGCTGCCAGAAGTCTCACATCATCCGCTTCGGCAATGATTGCTTCATTAGCGGTTATTACGGCCTTGCGCTTAGCCTCAGCCGCCTCTTCCTCACGTTGTTTGATAACTTCCATGGTTTCACCTTCATCTATATGAAAATCCATATTAACAAATTCAGATGAAACATATGCGATATCATCTTCAAAATCCACGCTTATCCACTCGTCATCAATCACATCAATTACATCCAGTTCATCATCCTGAGCTATCAACCCAAGTACTTTTGAATCCAGATTGGGTTCCTTACGCACACGAAGTGTTTCGGTTTCAATTGTAACAATCAGGTTACCTACTTCACCGGCAAGCTCTTCTGCTTCTTCATCAAATAAAAGATATTCATCACTTGCCCAGCCTACCAGGTCACCGGATTGAATTTTGGTCCAACCGTCCTTTCTCTCTAATATTCTGCCCCCGCAGTCCTTATAAAGAAGACCTACCTTCTCTGATTCCTCTGTTGCCTCGGCACGTACATTCAGTGCCTGCTTCACATCTGCCATAACCAGATCCGATTTATTTTCTTCCTCTTCCTCTTCTTCAGTCATCTGTTTAAGTTCTTCAATCGCTTCTTCATTAGTACTTCCGGAACCTGGTGCAATAATATTGGAAATTCCAACATTACATGAATCCAGATAATCAATAGTTCCGGATGCGGCGGCATCAATGCCTATTCCCAAAAGCATACTCAGACTAAGCAGCAGTCCGGTAAGCATCAGGAATGCGTTTCTGCCTTTCAACATGAACAAATACCTCCAAATACATTCTTGATTTAAAAATGTTTTGCAAATTTATTACAAAAATGTTAAATTTGCGTTTTGGATAATTCTAGCAAAACATTAAAACTTTGTCAAGTTTGTAATTCATGTTTGTAATTTAGTACAAAATAAATACAAAATTGTTACAATTTTTTCGTTTTTTCGATACAGGATGACAAAGCATCCATTACCGCCCCGCGCATTCCTTTTTCCTCCAAAGTCTTTACGCCCTGAATGGTGGTTCCTCCCGGTGAGCAGACCATATCCTTAAGTTCTCCCGGATGTTTACCACTCTCCAGCACGAGCTTGGCGCTGCCGTAAACCGCCTGTGCCGCAAACTCATAAGCCTGTGTCCTTGTCATCCCTGCCGCAACTCCGGCATCCGCCATCGCTTCTATAAACATGAATACAAAAGCGGGTGAACTTCCGCTCACTGCCCCCACTGCATCAATCAAACGCTCAGGTATCAGACTTGCCCGACCAAAGCTTTTCATTAATTTCAAGCTGTAATCTATTTCTTCTTCCGATACCCTTGAGTTAACACATACGCCCGTACAGCCTTCTCCTACAAGGGCCGGGGTATTCGGCATACAGCGCACCAGCTTTAACGGCCTGCCAAAAGCCTCCTCTATCCAGGCCATACTTTTTCCGGCAGCAATACTTATGACAAGCGTTTCATCCCTTGTGACATCCCTGATACCCTCTATCACTTCTGCAAAAAACTGTGGCTTGACCGCCAGCACAAGTACGTCCGCCTTGGCAGCAACCTCCCCATTATCATTTGTGACACTAATGTCATATTTTGCAGCCATCCGATTTAAAGTGGCTTCCGTTTTTGCGCTTCCTATTATGTCTTTGGCTTCAATTATTTCTTTTTTTAACATTCCGCCGATTATGGCATCCGCCATATTTCCAAGTCCGATAAATCCTATTTTCATAAATTTATCCTCCATAATTCAGTTTATCTTGTGCAATAAGTTTATTTTTCACCCTGTCCGCCTCTGTCTCGCCGCCTCATATAAAAGTATTGACGCCGCCACTGCCGCATTGAGTGATTCCACTTCTCCCAACATCGGGATTTTTATATGCACATCCGCATTGGCCGCAGTCTCATCTTTTAGCCCTTTGGATTCATTTCCGACCAAAAATGCACTGCCTTTCGTGTAATCACAGACATCATAAGGTTTCGAGCCCTGCAAATGTGCTGCATAGACTTTAATATTTCTTTTTTGCAGCTCATTAATAGTATTACCGATATTTTCAACATACACAAACGGCATTCTGTATACGGAACCCATTGTGGAACGTATCGTTTTCGGATTATATATATCAACAGTGCTGCTGCTCATAATTATTCCGGTCACTCCGGCTCCCTCGCCTGACCTGAAAATAGTCCCCAGATTGCCCGGATCCTGAATATCTTCCAATATAACCAACAATGGTGCAGGCGTCGTTAACATAGAATCAATACTATATTTCTTTTGGCGCATCACACATAGAATACCCTGGGGCGTGGTTGTATCGGACATTTTCTTAAAAACCTCATCCGAAACCATCTCATGCAGAGAAGATATCGAATCAAGTTTATCCTTACATAAGGCAGGCATCTGCTCCGAAAAGCTTGCCGAAGTATAGACCTTATAAATCTGCTCCGTCGGGGCTTCCAGAAACATTTTTATACCCTCTGAAACAAAAAGCTCCTTTTCTTTTCGAACTTTTGCCTTCTGCGCAAGCTGTATTACTTCCTTAATGCCTTTGTTGGTATGGCTTGTTATCATATAGTTTCCCTTCCGTTTTAATCCAAATAAATTTCCATTAACTTAAAAGGGTAAAAAAACTTCCCCGCTGACACTATGTCTTTGGAGAAGCTCAACTCAAGAATTGCAGAGCAATTCTTGTAATTTTAGCCACCAGGCTAAAATTTATGCTAAGATTTTACTAACCTCATATACATACTCAGGAATGCTCTTCTGCATATTCAGCGCCTCTTCTATGTCAAAATCAAGGAACTCTCCATGCTGGTATCCAACCACCCTGTTGTTCTTACCCTCGCACAGGATATCGGCTGCATACGCACCCATAATCGATGCATAGTAGCGGTCTTTACAAGTCGGTGCGCCTCCGCGCTGCAGATATCCCAGAATAGTTGCTCTGGTTTCCATACCGGTAGCGGCCTCAATACGCCTTGCCATAGAAGTGGAATGTCCTATACCCTCCGCGTTTATGATCAAATGGTGTGTCTTGCCGCGTTTTCTGTTTGCAATTATATTATTTATTATCTCCTGCTCATTATAATCATATTTTTCAGGTAGAAGAACATCCTCCGCACCATTGGCAATACCGCACCAGAGAGCTATGTATCCTGCATTTCTTCCCATAACCTCAATGATACTGCATCTTTCATGGGAGGATGATGTATCACGTATCTTGTCGATTGCCTGCATTGCAGTATTGATTGCGGTGTCAAAACCTATTGTATATTCCGTACAAGCTATATCAAGATCAATTGTTCCGGGAATACCGATGGTATTAATCCCATGTCTTGAAAGTGCCTGAGCTCCACGATACGAACCGTCTCCTCCTATGACGACCAAACCGTCAATTCCGTGTTTGCGGCAGACATCAACTGCTTTCTGCACTCCCTCTTCCGTATGCATCTCAAGGCAGCGTGCAGTTCCAAGAATAGTACCGCCCCGCTGAATCGTATCCGAGACAAACCACTTTTCCATATCTATGATTTCTTCATTCATAAGGCCCTGATAGCCTTTTTTAATCCCTTTTACCTTAACACCGTTGCTTAAGCCTTTCCTGACCACCGCACGGATTGCGGCATTCATGCCCGGTGCATCACCGCCGCTTGTCAAAACTCCTATTGTTTTAATCGACTTAGCCATATTATCGCATCCTTTCGACCGGTAAAAATTGCCTAACCGTAATTATTTTACCTTAATTTCAGACGGTTTTCAATAGATTTTATACAACCCTGATATTTTCTTTTCCATATAGAGCTTCAAGTTTTCCAAGCAGGGCTCCGTCCGCATTTACATTCTGGTTAGGCGGCAGGGTTTTCATCGCCTTGGGATTCTCAATATAGATTACCACGCTGTCGCGCCCCTCCGATTCATGCAGCGATGCCATAAGCTCCGCCTGTTTCTCCTCAAAGACTTCCTTAGTCGGGAATTTAATCCACAGCTTCTTGGGTATTTCATCAAAAGAAGTGATATTCTCACAGATAAGTTTTGCATCCTTATCCTCTTCCGCGGAAACTCTTCCTCTGACAAAAACCTTTTTGTCCTCTAACAACTTATCGGCATTCTTTTCGTAATCCCTTGGAAATACAATGACTTCAACGGTTCCAAGCAAATCCTCTATCTGTATAAAAGACATCACCTTATCGTTTTTAGTATATTTTAGCCTTTTATCCGAAATAATGCCGCCGACGGTTACCTGCTGGCCATCCTTTACCGAAGCTTCGTTAGTTTCTTCATCCAGCAAAAAATCAGCCGTTGTATTGGTGATATTTTTATTCCATATTTCCTGATATTCCTCCAGCGGATGTCCGCTTACATAAATTCCGAGCACTTCTTTTTCAAAGCCCAGCTTCATTTCTTTGGAATACTCTCCCACTAGGGGAATCTTTATCTCATAATCCGCCTTTTCTTCATCGTTTGCGATATCAAAAAGCGACATCTGACCCGCCATGTTATTCTTTTTATTCTGAGCGATACTGTCCATAATCTGTACATATACGCTCATAAATTGTTTTCTGGTTCCGCCCAGACTGTCAAATGCACCTGCCTTGATAAAGTTTTCTATTGCACGTTTATTAATATCTTTATCCGCCATTCGCGTGATAAAGTCCTTAATATTGGTATAAAGTCCCCTCTGTTCTCTCTCTTCAACCACAGCCTCGATTACCGGCCGCCCTATGCTTTTAATTGCGGTAAGAGCAAACCGTATCGAACCGTTTGATACGGAGAATCCGATTTCGCCTTCATTAATATCCGGCGGCAAAATCTGAATGCCCATACTTCGGCAGGACATTATATACTCCGATACTTTTCTGGAATTATCCATTACCGACGTAAGCAGTGCCGCCATAAATTCCACCGGATGATAATATTTCAGATATGCGGTCTGGTAGGATACCACTGCATAGCAGGCCGCATGGGACTTGTTAAACGCATATTTGGCAAAATCCATCATGGTATCATAGATATGCTCCGCAACCGATTCATTTACACCGTTTGCCACACAGCCGGGCACCTCTTCTTCCGGATTTCCGTAAACAAAATTTTTCCGCTCCTGTTCCATGACATATTGCTTTTTCTTACTCATGGCACGCCGCACCAGGTCGCTTCGGCCCATAGTATAGCCGCCAAGTTCACGCACTATCTGCATAACCTGCTCCTGATACACTATACAGCCGTAAGTCGGCGCCAGAATATCTTCCAGCTGAGGACAGTCATATGTGATAGTACTAGGATTATTTTTTCCCTTAATATATTTGGGAATAAAATCCATCGGCCCCGGACGGTACAATGAAATACCCGCAATGACATCTTCCAGACTCTGGGGCTTTAATTCTTTCATAAAGCTTTTCATACCGCCGCTTTCAAGCTGGAATACGCCGTCGGTCTTACCTGTGCCGATATAGGCAAGCACTGCGGGATCATTATAATCTATATTATCAATATCAATCATAACACCTGTTACTTTTTCTACCATGTGAACCGCATTCTGGATTACCGTCAGAGTCCTCAGTCCCAAAAAATCCATCTTAAGAAGCCCGAGTTCCTCTACCGTAGTCATAGTAAACTGTGTGGTAACGGCTCCGTCCACGCCTCTTGAAAGCGGAACAAACTCCTCTGCTGCCTCAGGGCATATTACAACACCTGCAGCATGGGTAGATGTATGTCTTGGTAGGCCTTCCAGACGTTTGGACATATCTATGAGAAGATGTACCTGTTCATCCTCCGTATACATCTTTTTCAGTTCCGGATTCAGTTCAAGCGCCCTGTCAATTGTAATATTAAGTTCCTGAGGAACCATTTTCGCAATGGAATCCACATATGCATACGGCAGGTCCATTACACGCCCTACATCACGGATTACAGCCTTCGCCGCCATAGTACCAAAGGTTATAATCTGCACCACCTTGTCCTGCCCGTATTTTTCACCGACATAATCTATAACCTCCTGTCTGCGCTCATAACAGAAATCCACGTCAATATCCGGCATGGATACACGCTCCGGATTAAGAAAACGCTCAAACAAAAGACTATATTTAATCGGATCGATATTGGTAATCTGCAGACAATAGGAAACAATACTGCCTGCCGCCGAGCCACGCCCCGGTCCTACCGAAATTCCGTTTTCCCTGCAAAAGTTAATATAATCCCATACTATCAGGAAATAATCCACAAAGCCCATGGACTTAATAACACCAAGTTCATATTCCATTCTCTCACGCAGGCTTCCATCATCTTCGGGATAACGCTCACTCAGTCCGTCAATGCATAACTTATTCAAGTAAGTCCATGAATCATAACCGTCAGGCGATTCGTAACGGGGTACTTTATATGCCCCAAATTCAATGTCCACATGACATCTGTCAGCGATTCTCTGGGTATTTTCAACGGCTTCCCATGCATAAGGGAAAAGCCCTTTCATTTCTTCTTCGCTTTTCACATAATACTGTCCGCCCTCATAACGCATTCGGTCTTCATCCGAAAGTTTCTTTCCGGTCTGTAAACAAAGCAGGATATCATGTGATTTTTCATCATCTGCATAGGTATAATGGACATCGTTAGTTGCAACTAACTCTATTCCAAGTTCTCTGCTTATATTAAGGAGCGCGGTATTTACGGTTTTCTGCTCCGGCATTCCATGGTCCTGGAGTTCCAGAAAATAATTTCCTTTTCCGAAACAGTCCTCATACCTTTTGGCCGCCTTTTTTGCCTCATCAATAAGACCTTTCTGGATATAACGGGACACCTCTCCCGCAAGGCAGGCAGAAAGCGCAATCAGTCCTTCATGGAACTCCTGCAGGACTTCCATATCTACACGCGGCTTATAATAATAGCCTTCGGTAAAACCTCGGCTGACAATTTTCATCAGATTAGAATATCCGGTATTGTTTTCCGCCAAAAGAACAAGGTGATAATAGCGGTCTTCGCCTCCGGTCAGCTCTTTGTCAAAGCGGGAATTAGGTGCAACATAGACTTCACAGCCGATTATCGGGTTGATACCTGCGGCCTTGGCTTCCTTGTAGAAGTCGATAACGCCGTACATAACGCCGTGGTCGGTGATGGCCGCACTGTCCATGCCGAGTTCTTTGACACGTTTGACGTATTCTTTTATTTTGTTGGAGCCGTCTAGAAGGCTGTATTCGGTATGGACATGCAGGTGGGTGAATGCCATATGGATTACCTCGCTGTTCTTGATTGTTGTTAATTAAATTGAAATTTGTGTAAGGGGGACGGATGGAGAGGCGTCGGAGTCGGGGCGGG
>JAFLTH010000114.1 GCA_022510525.1 Lachnospiraceae bacterium
TTACAGCAATGAACTCTAACAGAATGCTTGGTTTAACAACCAGCGCACAGGCAAAATCAACTGAGAAGTTATCTTCTGGTTACAAAGTAAACCGTGCAGCAGATGATGCAGCAGGTTTGGCTATTTCCGAGAAGATGAGACGTCAGGTAAGAGGTCTTACACAGGCAGCTGCTAATGCACAGGATGGTATTTCTGTAGTACAGACAGCAGAAGGTGCATTGAACGAAGTTCATGATATGTTACAGAGAATGAACGAACTTGCTGTTAAAGGTGAGAACGGAACTCTTACAACTACTGACCGTGCTTCTATCCAGGCTGAGATCAGACAGTTGATGAGCGAAGTTGACCGTGTACAGAGCACAACTACCTTCAATGAAATGAACCTGTTAGATGGTTCCTTCATCAAAGGTCTTCAGGTTGGTGCAGAAGCTGGTCAGCACATCGACATCAGTATCAACAACATGAGTATGAATGGTCTTGCAAGAGGTATCGACAGTAAGTTGTATACAGCTATTACTTACAATAACTTAACTAAGAGTGAAGGCGTACAGTATACTTCTACAACTTATACTTCTACAACACTTCCTAACTCTAACCAGAATGTAATCCTTGGTAGTGCAGGTACTGCTACAACAACTACATTCTCAACTATGAGTGGTGGTAAATACAACAAGCAGACCATGTCTAGCGCAATTGCCCTTAAGGTTATTGATTCATTTATGAAACTGGATGCTGGTGATGCTAAATCTGTTGCTACAACTCAGGACTTCAACTCCTTAAATGCATTCATTAAGGCAGCTATTTCCTTAGTATCACAGCAGAGATCTGATCTTGGTGCTATCCAGAACAGATTAGAGCACACAATCAGCAACCTGAACAACATCGTTGAGAATACAACATCTGCTGAATCTGCTATCCGTGATACAGATATCGCTACAGAGATGGTTAAATACGCTAACAACCAGATCTTACAGCAGGCTGGTACATCAATGTTGTCACAGGCAAATCAGGCAAATCAGCTGGCTCTGTCATTACTCGGCTAATTGCTTAGTGATTAAAAAAAGTACATTGTTTAGTTCAAAACTACCAAGAACCGCTCACAGTATTGTGGGCGGTTCTTTTTGCCTGTATGAGTATAAAATGGCTTGATGTTTGAAAAGTATATGATTATAATAAAAATAACATCTAATGTGAGCGTGTGAAAAAATATGAGAGTAGGAATGAAATGTAATAGTGGAATTAAGACAGTTGTAATTGATGAAATAGTGGAACTTGCTAAGAAGTATGGAATTAGGAAAGTTATCTTATTTGGTTCCAGAGCAAGGGGGGATTATAAAACAACAAGCGATATTGATTTGGCTACTGAGGGCGGGAATTGTGTGAGTTTTTCTTTGGATGTAGATGAATTGACTTCAACGCTCTTAAAATTTGATATTGTCAATCTAGATGAACCAATACCCATTGAATTGCGGGAATCAGTAATAAAGGAAGGAGTAAGCTTATTTGAAGAAGTTTGAAAATTATTGTAAGGCGCTTACAAATTTGAAAGATATATTTGATTATGAAGAACCTTATGGAAATGTAATAATAACAGGGTTAGTAGGACTGTATGAAGTATGTTTCGAGCAGTCCTGGAAGGCGATGAAAGCGATTCTTGAATATAATGGGGTGTCCGAAAAGAAGACCGGTTCACCGCGCCAGATTTTAAAAGAGGCATATCAGGCAGGTATGATAAAAGATGAAGCTATATGGCTGGCTGCCTTAGATAGCAGAAATAATGTAGCACATGCATATAATCACGATATTGCTATGGATATTGTGAAACGGACTAAGCAGGAGTATTATAAGATGTTCTGTGATTTGAAAGAAGAATTTGAAAGTAATTGGCTTCAATGAATAAACAGTAAGGGCGTCAAAACGCCCGTCTGTTAATGCGTAGCACTTAGTTTCCGTCAATTCGCTTCAATGCTTCTAATGCAGGGGCATAATCCCCGCATCTCTGGTAATGTTGTCTCGCAATGTCTTTCTGTTTAAACAGTTCATAGATGAAGCCTATATAATAAGAAATGGTCTTATTTTCTATGGAATCGCGCGTAGGTGCGGTCAATGCTTTGACAAATTCCGGTAATGCCTTGAGCTGTTGGTTTAAATGGAGATAGATTAATCCTACCATACACAGATAATCCGCATTATCACTATAATATTCATAGAAAGACAGTAGTGACAATGCTTCATCGGCTTTTCCAAAATCAATGAGGGTATTACCGTAATTACATACTAAGATACGCGTGTACTCATCCTGTGGTGAGGGATTGTGCTCAATTGCTTTAGCAAAATATTCACAGGCGGTTTCATGGTCACGCAGAAGCAGATATGATTGTGCAATCTGAAAATAATTATAAGGGTTTTCGGGATCTTTCTCAATCTCATTTAATATAAGTTTGGCATTCCGCATAGCCTTTTCGTACAACTTATCTTCTGACCCCAGATACCCTACATGGTCTGCCGTAATTGGAAGATTATATAAGTAGGGAGACACATTGGAAATTGCATATAAGTCCTCATGAATAGGATTTACATAATGATAGTATTTTCGGTTAAAAAGGCGTCCGATATTAGAGATTTGATGGTGCATTTCATTATTGGCTTCAAAGTAATCCAGTCTCTTGATGCAGCCGATTCCTTTGGGATTGGCTTCAATTAGCTGTTCTACCTGTTCAATATCTAATTCAGTTATATATTCATCGGTATCAAGCACCAGAATCACGTTATGGGAGGCACGGCTGATAGAGAAATTTCTTGCCGCGCTGAAATCGTTAACCCATTCAAAGTCATAGACCTTATCAGTAAATTTGAGGGCAATTTCTTTGGAGTTGTCACTGGAGCCTGTGTCTACTACAACGATTTCAAAATTGTAGGGTTGCAGGGATGAGAGACATTTATCTAAGTGTTCGGCCTCGTTTTTGGTTATTATACATACAGATATAGGAATCATGATTTTTTCTCCGATTACTTTTTATATATGAAGGTTTGTTAGTTCTGATTTTAGGAATTCTGCCTAAGAAGAATTTCCAGACGTTCCCTAGCCTGGTCCAGATTACTGCACTGTTTATAACACGCTATAGCAGAAGTAATATCGCCGAGAATCTCACATATCTCGCCAACACGATATAACGGAAGGTAGCTGTTTGCGCCATTTTGTTTGCATAAGGGCATACCCATTGCCTTTTGGTACTGCTCCAAAGCCTTTTCATACATCTCGTTCTGCTTATAAATATTGCCCATCAGATAAACAAAATCCGCTGAAGAAGAGAAGGCATCATAAATACCTTCAAAGCTAAGAGCAGTTTCGTTTTGCCCGGTGTATAATAATGCATTGCCGTAGGATACTACCATAGCCTGAACATAGGCAAGTTCCGGATCCAGATCAAAGAAAAGTCCTTTGCTGTAATATTCGCAGGCACGGGCATAATCAGCTATAATTTCACAGCTTTTTCCTAACTGATAATAGAGATAGGGATTGTCAGGTTCCTGTTCTAGCTGCTTTTGTAATAATGAAATGTTACGTTCATATTTGGCATCACGCTCTTCCGGCGTCATATCGTATCCGGTGTGAAGAAGTGTTGTTTGAAGCAGATATGCTTTAATCTCCGTACCGTGGATAGGGGTAAGCTGCTCATGAATCATTCCCGTATAGTGGTAGTGCCTTCTATCGAAAAACCGCTCGGTATTATCTGTGTTGTTGATAACCTGGTTGCCGTTTTCCGTCACAATATTTTCACGGGAAACTGAACCGGCACAGTCAGATAAGTGTTTGCGGAAATATGTAAGCTCTTCCACATCAATAGTCTTAATCCATTCATCACAGTCTATCATAAAAATCCAATTGTTTTTAGCGGCACGCAGAGAAAAATTTCTTGCTGCGCTGAAGTCGTCACACCATTCAAAGTCAAGAACTTGGTCGGCATACTTTGACGCAAGTTCTTTCGTTCGGTCAGTAGAGCCGGTATCCACGACAACAATCTCAAATCCATAGGGTTTGATGGAAGAGAGGCATTTTTCTATTCTTTTTTCTTCGTTTTTGGCTATAATACATACTGAAATAGGATGCATATTGTTTTCCTCTCATATTTATCGCATTTTATTACACTTTATTGCACTTTCTCACATAAGAGCCGTTACACAGCACCCAGAGCCTGAAGTCTTTCTATAGCTAAAGGATAGCCATATTCGGCGGATTTTTGGTAAAAAGATATTGCACTTGGCAGATTTCCAAGTAATTCATTTGCCACTCCCATATTATAGTAGGGAATATAAGTATCACAGCCCTCATTAGAGCAAGTAGGGCATTGTATGGCTTTTACGAATTCCATCACGGCCTTAAGAGGCTGGTTGGCATTCATATAGGCGACTCCTATATTGCAGAAAAAGGAAGAATCGTTGGCAAAGAAGTCATAGCGTGGTTCGAAAAATTCAATAGCCTCCATAGAACGTCCCGTGTGGGTCATGGAACTAATGAAAGCAGTTGCCATAACCGGCAGCCATGGTTGTTCCGCCAGAATAGGAAGTTCAAATGCCTTCTTATAATAGATGTAAGCATTTTCATAATCTTCAATAGCGTTATACGACTGGGCTACCTGAAAATAGAGATAGGCATCATCGGGATGCTTTTCTATCTCTTTAAAGAGCAGGGAATTATTTCTTTCCGCCTTCGCTCTCATAGACTCTATACCGCCGGAATATCCCACATGATCAACAGTGAGCGGAATATCGTAACGTTCATAATAGGTGCCGTCTGTCTTGATATTCGTAACCTGTTCGTGAATAGACCATTTATAATAATATTGACGTTTATGAAAAAGACGCTCTACTCTATCCGGATAATTAGTCTGTTTTCCATCGTTGAAGTAATAGTTATTTCTAAGAAGCCTGCCTACACCCTGCGGATGTTCCTCAATTGCTTTATACAAACATTCTATATCAACATCCGTAAGATACTCGTCACAGTCTAAGACCAGTACATAATTATGTGATGCCTTTTTGAGAGAAAAGTTCCTCGCCGCGCTAAAGTCATTAATCCATTCAAAATCATAGACCAAGTCCGTGTATTTTAAGGCGATTTCTTTGGTCTTGTCGGTAGAACCGGTATCTACAACTATGATTTCAAAATTGTAAGGAACTAATGGAGCAAGGCAGTTTCCGATACGTTCTTCTTCGTTTTTGGCTATAATACATACTGAAATTGGAATCATGAGGTTCTCCTTTGCTTTGTTGAGTATATGGCGGACTTAAAGTTCTGGTTATTGACTGTTAAACAAATAAAATTGCATAATCCGGGAAACTTGTTGCAGTATTCCCAGTTTTTCTGCGCTACCCAAGATATCTTCAGTTACGTCCTGAAATATTCCATATTGTAATAGAGCATCCTTGTGTAAGGCAAGCATATGGCATCTGGCTTCATAGTAGCCGGATATATTGTGTGAAACACCGTCGGTGCTTAGGTTTACCTTTACAAGAGGCTCATCCTGAAAAGCAATTTCGTAGTGTTTGGAGATTCGCAGGAAAAATTCCCAATCTTCCAGACAACGCAGATTTTCATTGAAAAGTCCTGTTTTATCAAGGCATTCCTTGCGCAATATGACGCAGGGGGTACCGATTGTATTCCTGCGTAACATATGTTCGTATATAATTCCCTGCTTTTCGGGTAGCGGGATATTGGTATCGGGTACCAGGATGGTGCTGCCGTCCTGTTTCTGACATTCATAAGGACAATAGAGCAGGGCAGTTTCGCGTCCGGTAGTTGAAGCTGTTCCGGAAGCTATTCCGTTGAAGTAATCCATTTGTCTCTCCAGTTTGTCCGGTTTCCAGTAATCGTCACTGTCCTGAAATGCGATATAGTCATATTGAGCTTGACGGATGCCCTCATTCCTTGCTGCAGCAACGCCTTTATTTTCAGTCATTTTAATGTATCGGATGCGGCTGCCGGCGGTAGAGGTTGATGCAAGCGTATTTACAACCTCTTCGGTGTTGTCGGTAGAACCGTCATCTATTATCAATAATTCGTATTCAGTATAGGTCTGGTTTAATATGCTCTGAATAGCATTTTCTATGACATTTGCCCTGTTGTATGTCGGTATAATTATACTTACATGGTTCATAGTTATCTCTAATCTTCTTTGTTTTCAATCTTATTATTTATATTATACTTAACATTTCCCGGACCCGGTGCCTGTATGTATGACTTGCGGCAACTTTATCGTGCCCGCTCTTGGCTATTGCGATACGTTCATCATCATGTTGAAGGTAATAATCAATCCTAGCAAGTAAATCATTTTTGCTTTCATACATATCAAAATCTTCTCCAGATATAAAGTAATCCAGAAAATCATTCTGATAGTTGCTTAAAAGGAAGCCGCCGCTGCCCATAATATCGAAAGCACGCTGGGGTATGCCGCTTTTGATGCTCCGCAGTGAAATGTTTAGATTAATCCTGCTTTGCTTAAAAACAAGAGGCATTTCCTTATAATTATTTACCCTGCCTCGGTTATTCAAATTTGGCAGTTGAAATTTAGAATCATGGGTAAATAAATCAAAAGTGTACCCTTGTGTAATTGTTTTTATTAAATCGATTCTCTCCATACCGGTGATCTTGCGGTTGATGACATATTGGGCATAGACATATTCCCTTGACTCTACACCGTCAGGATTCGGATCTATGGGTAATGAATTGTACAAGTCTCCCATAATAGGAGACAATAAATCTTGAATAAAATTATATCCCTGTACCTGCATCTGGGCGGACATTATGGCGTCTAGATAGCCCTTGGTATAATCCGGCAAATCCTTCATTCTTTCAAAAAAGTTATGCTTCTCTGTGTATAAGGAACCTACAAATGAAATATCATATAAAAAGCCGGAACCCTTTTCTTCGGGGGGTGATGCCTGAATCCTGTCCAGTCTGTCCACATTGGCTGCCATAGGCAGATAATGTACAGTCTTAATCCCCGAATTGTGGAATTCCAGATAAAGCTCCTTATCAAATACATAAATCGTATTGCACGGATTGATGGCGGTATATGAGTATAGCAGCACATAGGGACTGTCATAAATCCATGAAATATATCGGATATTTTCTTTATTGCATACAGTGGAAATAATGGGGAAGTAGTTGAAAGAAAAGACTATATCAGGAACTTCCCGGTGCAGTGCCGAGGCCAGATTGCTCTCTACTGTTTCATCGTGGCGGGTTTCCTTGTTGGAAAAAGGAAAACTCACAAGAGTGTGCCCCTCGGCTATAAACGCCTCTTTCATATCTTCATTTCCGAAACTTGCCCATTCAATATATAGTATTTTCACGTAAACCTCACAATCGTTTAATAAAAATAGTATAACAAAATTTTCAGTAGTTGAATAGATGAAAAGTTTTATAGTATAATTTAAAGTGTGTTTGAATTATGCCGATATAATAAATGTGTAATATATTATAATATTTGAAAAAAGAGGTATGACCATGAATATAGCGTTAATTTTGGCGGGCGGTGTTGATTCCCGGTTTCAGATGAGTGTTCCCAAACAGTTTGTAAATGTATATAACAGACCGATAATAGTATATACACTGGAAGCCTTTCAAAAACATAATGATATTGACGCTATTATGGTATCTTGTCTCGATGGCTGGCAGGAAATGGTAAGAGCTTATGCTAAACAGTTCAATATAAGCAAGCTGAAATGGGTGGTTTCGGGTGGTAAGGACGGACAGGCATCTGCTAGAAACGGTATTAAGGCATTGAAAAACGAATGCCGCGATGATGATGTTGTTATTCTTCACGACTCCATAAGACCTTTTGTTTCGGAGGAACTCATAACAGACAGCCTTAAGGTCTGTAGGATGCATGGTATGGGAGTGGCAGCCGTGCGTACTATGGATACGATTATGCGAACTCAGGATGGTAAGGTTGGAACAGAGAGTATATCCCGTTATGCAATAGTGCGTATACAGACACCTCAGGCGTATAGAATGGACAAACTATGGGATGTTCATGAGAAAGCGATGGAAAGAGGTATCGTAGGAGAGGTAGATACCAATAGTGTAATATCCAAGTTGGGTGAACCTGTGTACTTTTCCAAAGGTTCCGATCTGAATATGAAGATCAATACCGTGGAAGATGTGGAGATGTTCAAGGCACTGTATAAAATGCAGAAAGACTCCAAAAAACAAAAGGATAATAAATGAAAGTGAAGGAATTATAGATGAATGTAGCATTATTATTGGCAGGAGGAAGCGGAAGTAGAACGGAACAGGACATTCCAAAGCAGTTTTTTAATGTATATGAAAAACCCATAATTATATATACATTAGAGGCTTTTCAGAAGCATCCGGACATTGACGCTATCATAGTATCCTGCTTGGATGGATGGCATGAGATACTGCGGGCATATGCTGAGGAAGCTGGTATAACCAAACTGAAAAAAATTGTGCAGGGCGGTGAAAACGGACAGGCATCTGCCAGAAATGCACTTAGGGAGTTGAGGGATATCTGTTCAGACGAAGACATTGTTATAATCCATGATTCCATACGACCAATGGTGTCAGCAGACATAATATCAGACTGTATTGTCAAATGCAGACAGTATGGCTCCGGACTGGCTGCAATGCGCTGTCAGGAGACTATAATAGAAACACAGGACGGTATAAAAGGGAATACTGGCATTAGTAGAAACGACATAATGCGGGTCCAGACGCCACAAGCCTACCAATATGGGAGAGTTTTGGACGCGCATGAAAAGGCGCTTGAGCAGGGGATTACTAATGCGGTTTATACCAATACTTTGATGATAGATATGGGGGAGACTCTTTATTTTTCCAAAGGGTCTGATAAGAATCTTAAGATTACTACAATGGAAGACGTAGAGATTTTTAAGGCTATGTATAGGATGGAGAAAGAGGATTGGGTGAAGTAAGAGAGGGATGAAGCTTTTGGAATTGCATTGAATGACATAGGAGTCCATAATTTCCTTCTAATATTTTAAAACATTCTGCCGATATATAAACTGGTAATAGTGGCAAATGAACTGATTTGTGGATTATCAAGAGCAAGGATTGCGTTAACATTGCACG
>JAFLTH010000115.1 GCA_022510525.1 Lachnospiraceae bacterium
TTCCTCCCCCAAAATAAAGGCTAAAATGGGAAATAAAATGAATGAGGGGATGCTCATGCCGTATAAGAAATTGTTGGAGAAATGAAAAAGGGAAAATCCTTTACGGTGTATAAAAGAATTGATATAATCATATCATAAAATTGATATGGAGGTTAATGCTATGATTATTAAAGCTTCTGCAGCTTTACGTAATGACTATGCATCTATTTCAAATTTGGCAAAAGAAACAAAGGAACCAATTTACATTACCAAAAACGGCGAAGGAGATTTGGTTCTTATGAGTATCGAGGCATTTGAAAAACGTGAACAAGTGTTACAGCTTCGAGCAAAAGTTTTGCAGGCAGAACAAGAGCGTATTGATGGAGCGGAAACACTCAGTGTGTCGCAGGCCAGGGAACGGCTAAGGGAGAGAATAAATGGCATATAAAGTTGAGATTCTCCCTACTGCCTGGGAAGATTTAAAGCGTATTGAGGATTGGTATCTTATACAATTTGGTGTGGAAACGGCTTTAAAAGTCAGTAATCAGATACTTGATGCAATCGAACGCTTAGAGCACTTTCCGGATTCTGGTTCACAAACACCGGATGAGTGGCTTAATCGCCAAGGGTATCGAATGATAATTTGTAAAAGGCACGTTGCCATATTTAGGCAAATAGAACAGAAAGTGTATGTCTATCATATTGCAGATACCCAGACTGAGTATACGAAGCTGTTTTACTGATGAATCATTTCAAGGACATGGAAAGCGCCTCAAAAATCTCCTTCACACTGTCAAAAATCCAGGTAGGCTTCACATCTCCAGACTCAATATCCTCCATAGTGGCTTCGCCGGACAGCACACAGATGGTATCGACACCAGCATTTTTGCCTGTGGCAATGTCCGTATAAAGCCGATCCCCTACGATGACCGTATCCTCCCGCCGGATTCCCAGCTTTTTCAGAACGCAGTCCACCATGATGGGTTCCGGTTTTCCGATGAAGAAGGGAGTTTTGCCGGTGGCGTTTTTGAGCATGATGCTCATGGAGCCACAGTCCGGTATGTAGCCAAAGCTGACCGGGCAGACCAGATCCGGGTTGGTCGCCAGATAAGTTACATCCCTGCCCAACATGATGCATGTTTTGCGGATCTTTTCGGAAGTGTTTTCCGTGTCAAATCCGATCAGCACCACGGATGCGTTATCGTCCACTTCTGTCACCACAGAAATACCGGAATCCTGCAGTTCTTTTACCAGGGAGCGGGTCCCCATACAGTAAACGGTCTGTCCCGGATAGTTTTCGTTCAAATAAAATGCGGTAGCCTGGCTGGAGGTGTAGAAATGGGAGGCATCTGCGGGAATCCCCATGGTATTTACTTTTTTTACATAGTCTTCCACCGATTTGGAGGAATTGTTGGTAATGAAAATGTATCGCGCTCCCTGGAGCTCGATCTGTTTCAAAAAATCCAGCGTGCCTTCAAAAATTTGGTTCTCATTGTAAATAGTTCCATCCATGTCCAGCAAAAATAGTTTTTTGGCACATAGAGGATCAGCGTTCTTATTGAATTTATCCACTGGCATAATAGGCTCCTTATTCTTAGCTGCGACGTAGCATCAATATTTTAATACATACGCTGGCATAATGTCCAGCATTTCTCATTTTGATTCAAATTCTCTAAATTTCCGCTCCAAATATCCAGTATCGATAATTTCATTAATTTCATAAATGGTTAAAGTTTGGAATTGACTTTCATAAAAACAGAAAGTAAAATGAATCTAGATTCATTTTTGTTACAAGATGTTCATATATCGTTTATAGTTTCAATTTAAGGAGCCTCGCATACAATGCCAAAAGTAACAGAAGAGTACATTCAAAACAAGAAAAAGATGATCATAAATGCCGCCTACGCACTGTGCTTGAGGCAGACAGTGAGCACTGTGACCATGCAGGACATTATCAATGAAACCGGACTCAGTCAGGGTGGAATCTATCGGTTCTTTAAAGATATTGATGACATTTTCAGCAATATGCTCTTATTCTTACGACAGAAGGAGAGCATAAAACAAAAAGTGGATGAAATTTTAGCGCAGGCGGATGAGCTGCCACCAGGTGAAATCACAAATTTGATTTTCGATATGCTTGCAGACTTTATGAAGAGAGAGCTGATGGGAGTAGAAAAAATAGATTTTGAGCTGTCCATCCTTGCAATGAATGACCCCGCCAGAGTAGATAAAATCCTAAAAAACATTCCAGACACAGGAAATATGGAATATCTCACCAAGCGCACCATGGAGTACTTTATAGAGCAGGCATCGGTCGGCAGGATCCATCCCCGGGTGACAGTAGAGGAATTGTTATCATTCATTTCATCAGCATATACAGGCATTCAGACTACCTGTATTGTGAATAATTGCTATCGGCATGAAGGGAACCCCCTGACGCAGTTTTTTCAGCCAGAGATTCAGTTAAAGACGCTGGCAAAGACTGTGAACTACTTGATCGGAGAGGAATAAAGAGATGAATAAAGAGAGGAATAAAGAGAGGAATCAGGAGAGGAATAAGAAAATGAACAGAGTAAAGAATTTTGAAGAAGAATATGTGGACATCAATGGGGTAGAACATTATCTGCTGCATTACAAAATACGGAAAGAAGCGCCAGTGTTGATTTTTCTTCATGGCGGCCCCGGGCAGTCGGAAGCCATGATCGCGTACATAGTGGAAGAATATGCAAGCCGCAATTATAACATTGTTTACTATGATCAGCGAGGAGCTGGCAAGACTTATCTGAAAAATAAAAAGGCAAGACCTGACACGGAAACATTAAAAGAGGACCTTCTGGAAATCGTGCTGTATGTTAAAAGGGTGTATCAGAAGGATAAGGTTGGTATCCTTGGGCACTCCTGGGGAAGCGTTCTGGGCAGTATGTTTGCGCTGGAGCATCCGGAACATATTTTGTACTATATCGGATGCGGACAGGTCATAAACCTGATGGAAAACGAACGTGTAGGGTATCTCAAATTAAAGGCAGCTATTGAACGATCCGGAAATGAAAAGGATAGAAAAAAGCTGGAGAAAATCGGAGAATACCCGGTGGAAGGCACATTTGACATAAAGACCTATCAAAAAATGGGAAAAGTGCGTAAATTGCAGGGCAAGTATCATCTGGCAGCTAAATTTGATAAAAGTATGATAAGGATGTTTCGGGAATCGCCCATTATGGGAATGGCAGATCTTTTCCCTTTTCTTGCAGGCGTGACGGTCAATATGCAGGTCATGAAAGAATTGATGTCATTTGATTTAAAAAGGAAAGGAATCGAATATCAGGTGCCGGTGTACTATGTGCTTGGGGAAAATGACCAGCAGACCCCGGTTGAGATCAGCATGGCTTATTTTGATGAGATTTCTGCACCGGATAAAAAAATATATCTCATAAAAAATGCAGGTCATATTGTGATGATCGATAATATGGATGACTATAGGGCGGCAGTATGTGAGATTGTGGGTGGGAAGATTGAAAGATAAATCTCTCAATCGCAATTTGTACATGGGTTGTATTCAAAAATTGTTATACGCAAAGTACAGCGCAAAATGACGGTAATAATGGATATCGGTTAAAGTTTATAACATTTTATGAGGGGAGGCATACGTTCATGGAAGTAACTTTTGTGAATCCCGGTGTGGATTACATGATTCAGAATATTATGGAATTTCAGAGAGAGGATGAATCGACGTTTTGGTCAGAACCATTATATCATTTCTATCCACAGCTTGATAAAGCCTATGCGTTAAGCCTGCCTTTTCCTGAAAGAAAAAACTATATCGAGCAGACTTTAAGAGCAGTCTATGTTGAACTGGAGGATAAGATCAACGAAAAAGTGAATTTGTATTCTTCACATTGGGCTGCCTGCAAGGAGCAGATTACTGCAGCTATGTCGGATGCTTTCGGTGTTGATTGTGGCAGTCTGTTTCATGATCTGAAGTGCAATGTCAGTATGAACCCTATTGAGCCCCGGTTTCTGAAGGAGCGGTGTTTTGATATTTTTTATCTGAACAGCGAAAAAGGTGCCATCGGTGAAAGCATCCATGAGATTGTACACTTCGTCTGGTTCTATGTATGGAATCGGTTATTTAGAGACAGCTATGATGAATATGAGCGTCCAGGCCTGAAATGGATATTAAGTGAAATGGTGGTCGAGTCTGTGATGAAAGATACCCGGCTTTGTTCCATCAATCCATATTTTCCAAGAGAACAGGGCGGCTGTATCTACCCCTATTTCTTTGATATGAAAGTAGGCGGTACCCTGATACTTGATACGCTGGATGAGATGTACAGAAGCCAATGTATCGAGGATTTCATGAAGAACAGCTACGCTTATTGTCAGGAACACGAGGCAGAGATCAGAGGCCATATTCGGGCATCGGAAAGCTAATAAAGAATCTAATAATTAAATTTTTTGTTGACAAGCGCAAGAAGATAAAATAAAATTAATGCGTACTACAAATGTAACACGCATATAAGAGGAGCAACTTAATGAATCCAGTGAACTATAAGATCTCTGATGCTGAGCTTGAGGTAATGAAGATCCTTTGGCGAGAGAAACGGTCTGTGTCATTCAGTGATATTCGTACTGAGTTGAATAGTAAAATGGGTTGGGAAAAATCTACCATCGCGACACTTCTTAGAAGGTTGCTGAAAAAGGGAGCTATTTCGATTGAAGAGAGAGAGATTTATTACTATTCACCGAATATTTCAAAGGAAGAGTACACTAAGTTCGAGGAAAAGAGTTGGATAGATAAGCTTTATGAGGGTAGTGCAAAAAATTTAGTCGCTGCTCTTTGTCAAAGTGGGGAGCTCACAGAGGCTGACATCGATGAACTGAAAATGTTTTTCCGGATGGGGGACAAGAATAAATGAATGTTATTGAAGAATATTTTTTGGAAATTATTAAGATTATTCTTACGATGACATTTACCGGGAGTATGGTATCTCTTTTTTTATTTGCAATAAAGCCTTTTATCAAAGATAAACTGCCAAAGTCATTTCAATATTACATGTGGTTTCCGGTGATAATAGCTTTGATGCTGCCCTTATCCAAAATCGTAGTGATACCTGCACCATCTAATTCGGCAGCGTCAATGAAATCAATGAATGATATTGCTCAGTGGGTTACGGATACGGCATTTGAAAAGCCTGTAAACTTTATATTAGCGCCGCAGACGGGGAATGGACAAGAAATTCTGCAAACTACAGAACGTTCTCCAAGTATTGCGATGATAATATTTATTTTATGGCAATTGGGAATGATTTCTGTTCTTAGCTTTAATATTATATGCTATGTGCTATACGTGCGAAGGATAAAAAAACATAATAAAAGCGCGGACCAGCAAGATATAGAGTTGTTGGATGAGCTGTCAGGAAGTAAGAATACTCCGCGGCTGTATAAAAATTCCATGGTGGCGACCCCTGTTTTGATCGGTGTGTTCCGTCCTGAGATCATTTTGCCTGATAAAAAGTATGAGGATAGGAAGCTTCAAGGTATTCTTTTGCATGAAATCACACACATGAGGAAGTATGACATTGCTGTTAAATGGTTGTTAATCCTTGTTGGCGCACTACACTGGTTTAATCCAATTATATATTTTGTTCTTCGCGAGATGAACAAAGCATGTGAACTGGCCTGTGATGAATCTGTCATTAAGAATTTTGACAATGACAGTAAGCAGCATTATGGCGATGCACTGATTATGGTTGCTGCTGATGCATCAAGGAAGATTCCCATTTCCATAACTATGTTCAATAACAAAAAAATTTTGAAAGAAAGGTTAGGTGCAATTATGCAACACAAAGAATTTCCTAAAAAAGCTATTTACTTATCCTGCCTATTACTTGCTATGATCATTTGTGGTACATTTTATCTTGGTATGGCAAGAAGTTCGGTTAATTCAGAAAATGGAAGTGCAATAGCATATGCAGACGAAAACTCCATACAGAGCCAACGGTATTTGAAAGAATTCGAAGTAGAGCAGGCATTATGTGATTATGATAAAGATAATATTGTAAAAGTGTATGTACATGCGGGGATTTCTGATAATGAGATTATCGATGCAAATATTTTTGTTGTATGTAAAGATGAAATTACTGATGTAGATGAACAGGATAAGATAAAGGCTATTGCAGCAGAACACTTCGATATTGATGCACAAAATGTCTATATAGAATACGTGGATAGTGAACCATTTATACAGGGAAGCAATGCAGACGAAACTGCTATGGAGAGTCAAAGGAGATTGAAAGAATACGAAGTACAGCAGGCATTATGTAATTATGATAAGGATAATATAGCTTTAGTGGCTGTACATGTGGGGATTTCTGACAATGAGATTATCGATGCTAATATTTTTATTGTAGGTAAAGATGAAGTTACCGATGCAGATGAACAAGAAAAGATAAAGGCTATTGTAGCAGAACACCTTAATATTGATGCACAAAATGTCTATGTAGAATACATGAATAATGAAGCATTTTGAAATAGGAAAAGAATTGGGAGACCAAGGGACTGTTGCTAAATTGATTGACGCTCTCCAGCATTTGTTCTTGAATTCGCCAAAAGGCTGAAGAGCGCACTGCCTTTTGCAACAGTCCCTTTTTCGGTCTTACTCGTACTCAGGCAAACACATGATAGAGAACACAGACTTTCTCTGAATATCATTGAGTGGCTCAAGCAATCCCTTTTCAAGCAGCTTTTCGATCATTCTGGGAAGCATGGTAGGGGAAGCTATTGTATTGGTACACCAAACTGCTTTTGCTACAGGAAGAACATGCTCAGGATAACGCTTTTTGTTTTCTGTATAAAATGCCTCGTCCATTTCTTTTGAAAACTTTGTGATTTCGGAGGGAATCGTGATTTTTTTATCCAGGTATCTCTTTAAAGAATAGCTTATGGTTTCATTGGCATCAACCCTTGTTCTGAATACCACCGGCTGTACCCTGTCTTCAAAAATATAACCTTTATCACAAAGTCTTTTATATTCTTCCAATGAGAGTTTTTCTTTTCCTTCATTCATGAATTTGAGAAGGGATTCCCAATCCTCATTCCGGTTATCCTGCCAGCCCTCGTTCCTATCAGCAAAACGGCAGTCCGTTGAGATTGTTTCAAAAGCTTTATCAATGTTTGCCCTAAAATCCTCTAAAGTGTAACAGTGAGCATCTCTTGTCATGATTCCGCAGCTCCAATATGGATGATCTTCCAAATTAATTTCTGGGGAACGGTCATCATTTACGCTGGCCATTGCGATAAAGTTACCTCCATCAGGACGCCGCACTTGGAATTTTGCAAAATTCTCACCGTTATCTGCAAGCCAGAATTTCATCAAGCAAGCCATAACGAGATTATATTTTAAGAAATTGGTGTCATTGCCATCACACGAAAAGCCCCAGTGATTTGGATCTGACTCAAATTCTGCGAAGATCTGCAGAATGTATTTCTCAATCAAAAGCTCCGTGGCTTTTTCAAACCAATCTCCGTAATCCAGATCAATACGTGAATCTGAAATAAGCATATTGGTTCTGTATTTGGGATTTTTTGAATTGTCCAGCTTGTCTATATAAGCATAGTCAACAAGCTTTTCCAGGTTGTCCGCAACGTAAAAGGATGGTACCCCTATTGTTCTTGAAATTTCTTCAAGAGTTTTAGGTTCATGATAACAGGCCCAGGCAATATTTTCTTTCAGCCTGTTATCAAACATGGTCTCTGTACCGCCCATGGGGCTGGGGCTCCCGCAGGTTCCCGTATCTGCAAATTTTATTGGATTAATTGCTAAATTCTGTTCCTTGATATTCATATCAATGCCCTCCTTTAATTTTGTACGCGCATCAGACAGGTGCCACATTACAGTACCCTGAGAAATTCCAAGGGTTAACGCAATTTCTTTTACTGACAGTTTATCATAGTAGTGCATGTAGATAACCAGTCGCTGTCGTTTGGAAAGATAGCCTATTTCACGTTTCAGTTTTTCCATTACATCGTTGTCATCAATGCTGCCATAAGTGTCGTGAAAAGGGATTGCCATTCCCTCTATGCTTTCAAATTTTCTGCCCGTTTCAAGCTGATGAATATACCGTGCATACACATTCCTGGCAATCCTGTAGACATAGCCATCGAGATTTATAATGTCATCTTTTTTGAGAAATGACAGATACACTTGATAAACAATGTCTGATGCAAGTTCCTGCGCTTGTTCGATATTCTTCATCTTATCAAGAGAAAACCCGAAGATTTTGTCAAGATACTCAAAAATGTACTTGTCTGCGTCTTGTTTGTTCATGTTGAAAGCCTCCGGAAGCATTTCTGTATATATAGTTTCCTGAAATCGGATATTATTGGGTAGGATATCAGTTTCATTATAATAAAATTTTTGCTTCATTTTGCACTATTTTGCTCGTTTAGTTTAGACAATTTAAATGTAATATTACAATATTATTCGTCCATTAGAGCTTTAGGTCTGGAATAATATAATACATTATGATATAATTGACATAATTATAATGGCAGGTAGTATTTTCCGCTATAAATATATAGACAGAAAAACGAACATATAGGTAAAGAGGGGAATAATTGGATGAAGATAGCAGTTTTGATTGGCGGAACAGGATTCTATAATCAAAGACGATTCATAAATGGTATTTTAGATGCTGCACAGGCGGACGGAACGGATGTGTATATTTTTACATGCGATGCATGGGGTTACGGGACACGTTATAAGTATGAGAAAGGAGA
>JAFLTH010000116.1 GCA_022510525.1 Lachnospiraceae bacterium
AGTCAAAGGAGCGTCCTCCTTGGAAAATGTGACCTACTCGATTGGCGAAGGAACAAGAAGTATAAATCGGTTACGCTCATTGGCAACTGCGATAGAAAAGGGACTATTATAACCCCAAAACAGTTTTGTACTCTTCCAATAGATTGGTCGAAGAAACAGGTGTATACTTTGGAGATGGTTCCCGTATCATATATGTGAATGACGGTTATAGGGACGATGATGACCCGGTTGGAAGGCTGATGCAAGATTCAGATGTACAAGTTCTGTTGATATGTTTTATTCATTACTTGAAAACAGGTGAAGCATTTTAACGGGACTGAAGGAGGTCGGGAAATCGTATGTAAGGTATTTGAAATTATAGCAGAGAAAAGAGCTAATGAGAAAGCAGAAGAGATATGAATCAACACCTTGTTTGATTCTATTAATAATCTTATGAAAACTAAGAAATGGGGGATATAATATAGGAAATGCAGATGGTTATGAAGGAAATCGCCGGACAGATTCAGTCTGGCGATTTCTCTCTGTTGGAAAAGAGCTATCAGGAGCTAAATGATGATTATCCGGAGGAAGCCGTCATCAATGCGAAGGAGCTGGAAAACTGAATTGGAGCTAGAGTAATTCAGGCATGCTTTGGAGCTTGAACAAGAAAGCAGTGGAAAACAAAGTAGAGAAACAGATTGAGAATGGTGTCTTTTGATATATAAATAAAGTCATCTAATTATATTATAAGTATTTTATTGGAGAGACACAGTGTTCGACCAATTAATCTTTAGTGTAATACAAACATGGTTAGCATCATGTGGGTTACAAAGAAAAGCAAACCCCAAAAGCAAACTGCTATTTTTTTATGGAAAAATGTATGTTTATATGGTAATATACAGATATAGATAAAATCACAATGTAATGCTACCTTTTAGAACTACTGGATAGTCTAGCCAAGTATTATTTGAGAAATCATTATTGATAGATGTTTTAAACAAATATCAGTGGGGGAGTAATCTGTTTGCAAGGTTGCGGTTAATGCAGTTGCTACATTTGATGTAAAGGAGATAGGTCGATGAAATGTCTTGGAATTGCAATTATGAAAAATGAAATATGGTATTCAATTGTTGAAGGTGCAAAGATGGATACAGCTCTGATATGTGAAACAGGAAAGCAAAACTATAGATCTGAATCACGTTCATTGATGATGGATTTTTACAACATATTTGTGGAACTCATTACAAAATATAAACCAGATAGAGTCGCTTATAAATTATATTTGGATACAAAAATGCAGCAAATTCCTTATATGCATTATTCATTAGGTGTATTGAATTTGGTGTGTTTTCAATATGGCATTGGAGCTAGGGCTAGGTCTAGCAATTGGATAACAGCAGGGAAGAAAGCTAAAATCATAAGATTTGAAAATTATTTTTCGCAAAGAAATTTCAAAAATGAGGAGATGGTGGCCACATTAGTAGCATGGTTTGAATTGGAGGAATAAGTTATGGATATACATATAGATTATTCTGGTAATGAAATAGGAAAGTATTTTTTAATTGAAAAGTTAGGTAATGGTGGATTTGGTGCAGTATACAAAGCATATGATAGAATATTGCGTGCTGAAAAGGCCATAAAAATTCTAGAGGTTACAGATCCTAATGAAGCTTATAAACTTTTTAACGAAGCTGCCATTCCTTATAGATGCAAACATAATCATATTGTTAAAATTAATAGCGGTGAAATTATTAAATTTAATGATGAGTTACTGTTTGTTGTGGATATGGAATTGGCAAATGGCGAATCGGTTGATAGCTTACTAAAGCACACTTATATATCTATTGTAGATAGTTTAGATATAATGAGAGATATTTTGTTTGCGGTTGAGTATTCGCATTTACAAGGAATTATTCATAGGGACATAAAACCGGCAAATATCTTAATAGACAATGGAGTGCCTAAATTATCAGATTTTGGATTATCTACCGCTTTGGGAAACGTAATAGTGCCATGGAGATGGTATCGTACACATGCAGCACCAGAAACCTTTGTTGATGATTCGGTTGCAACAGTGGAAACAGATATTTTTGCACTAGGCATGACTTTGTATCGCATGATTAATGGAATTTCTGACTGGAACCTGTTTTTGCAAGGAATATCAGATGCGGAAGCTGCAATAAGGAATGGAAAGCTTATTGATAAATTGCCTATAGCTCCTTTTGTACCCAACAGAGTTCAAAAAATTGTAAAAAAGGCTTGCAAGCAATCTCCAAAAGACCGATTTCATAGCGCAATGGATATGCGCAATGCTATAGAGAAACTTTGCCCACTCTACAATTGGAATATTATTGAAGAGAATTATTGGAGAGGGGAAGCCATCGGGTGTCCAGTAAAGGATATTTATATTGAGTTAAAACGGAATTCCGTTAATGTGGTTGTGACTAATAATGGTAGAAAATCTGCGCAGGATAGTGAAAAATTTAATAACTTATTTGAAGCAACGCAATATATGATGGAGTATATTAAAAATACAACGCTTCGATAAATACTGGATTATAAGTTTACTTATATTGTATGATGTTGGGGTCAAAAGGTTTATTTACTTTAAATTGACGCAATTGTTTAAAATTTGTATATGGATTTTGAGTGATAATTCATCGGATTTTTAGCACTTCATCGTACAATTCGAAAAAGATTAATACAATTTTATGGCAGGGGCAGTTTTGACCCCAACATCATTGTATTAGTAACGTATAAAAATGGCAATCCGGAAGAGAATGTGTATGGTTTTGTTTGGCTCATTACCGGTTTAAATAATTTCTGTTAGCACAAACATGAATACATTTTGCGGGATAAGGATAATTAATCTATTTGGGATTTTCATGCTCTTTTATGGTATAAAGGAAGTATTCATGAAAGGTGGTATACTTCAATGATGACTCAGAATGCGGACAAGAAAAGGAAACAGATACAGATGTTCTGCATGGACGACAAGGTTCCCCGAGACCATCTTTTGCGGAGCATTGATAAAGCTATTGATTGGAGCTTAATTTACGAGCTGATAGAGGATAAATAAAGTCCTGACAACGGACGTCCGAGCATGGATACTGTCATGCTGATAAAGATCCCTTTTATCCAATATCTGTATGGCATCAAAAGTATGCGCCAAACGGTAAAAGAAATAGAAGCAAATGTTGCTTACCGCTGGTTCCTTGGTCTTGAAATAATGGATAAAGTTCCCACTTCTCCACATTTGGAAAGAACTACACCAGAAGATTCAAATACACAGATCTTTTTGAACAGAATTTTTTCCATATCCTGCAGGAGTGCTACAAAATATGAATAAAATGCTCTGACACCAAAAGATTTTAAAGATACATTGGCGACAATAGAAGAATTGAAGCAAGGATTAAGAGCGGATACTGTGAACGGAAGTTCAATAGGAGGTGGTTGGAAATGTTCAAATACAAGTATATAGTACCTAAAAGCGAATTAAATACCACATATGGTTCAATATGTATAGAGAATATTATTTTTGAACCAATTGAAATTGAACGAGCTCTACCAGATATAGTATTTAACGATGAAAACTTAAAGCATATGTTTGCTGAAAATGATTTGAGTCAAATGAAGAGAAGAAACATATATCGAAGGTTTGCACCTAAATGCGAAATAACAACAGATATGCATAAGTTTGTAGAAGAAAACATAAGAACTAACAAATCATTTTATTCTTTTCTTGCAGAGGGCATATTGGGGCTGGTATTTAGAGATATATATGATTTTAATCTTGCAAAGGGAGTAATTGATATATGTGATACATTAGCTGATTCACATACTGGAGTAGATGCATGTATGTATAATCTTCAACATAACATAATTGTTTTGGGAGAAGCTAAGTTTTACGAGAGTTTAAGCGAGGGCATTAATAAAATAATTACTGATTTGGTAAATAAAAGTATAAAAAATAAATTAGAGAGTTTGCTAACGGGAGTGGAGAATTGTGAAGAAGCATATCAAATTGTTATTAAAAATTTGGAGGTTGAAGATTATGATGAATTAACAGTGGATCAATTTATGAATCAAAGAATTATGTTTGCTGGATTTGTCTTACATTCTGAGGCAGATGTGAGCAAATATGGAAATCAAGATTTCTATGATAAGTATTTTATATCTGTTCAACAGCTAGAAAAAAATGTATGTGCTTCGTTGAACCATAATGACATTAATGGTGATTTCGAAATTATATTAGTGCATTTACCAATTAAGGACAAGAAGAGTCTTATACTTAAGATGATAGAAACATCTAATGCTAAACTTAGAAATATGTAGAGGTATATTGTATGGGTAGTGATAAATATAATAAAAAGCGGAAGAAAATATTGGAAAAGCTCGATAAGGGACGAGAAGTACCCATCATTGAATTGGGAATGTATGACTTAACGCCCTATTTTGGAATAGATAAATTTGATGTTAGTTTATCAGAAGCAATAATGTTAAATAGGAATTATGAAAGAAAAATTGGACATGTAGATAAAAACCTATTCTTTTCACCGCCTCAATACAAGGCATTGGAATGTCTTTTCGAAAATGATAGGGTGATTTTGTCGGCTCCAACATCATTTGGCAAGACATTGTTGGTTAAGGAGTACATATATATAAAGAAACCAAGAAATATAGTTTATATTGTACCAACTAATGCGTTGGCTTATGAGTTAGAAAGAAGTTTTAAAGAAAATGAACATTTTGCTGAATATGTTATTTTTGACAAGTGTTCAACAATAGAAAATGATAAGCTGAGTGAAGAAAGACTTTTTTTTATTGGTACACAAGAGAAGTTTTTAGAAATAGATCAGAGTGTTATGGGGGAAATAGATTTATTTGTTATAGATGAAGCATATAAGCTTCAGGAATCAATCAAAAGTCAAAGGGCATATAAGTTGTCGGAAACTTTTTTGGATAGTATGGCAAGTAACTCTAAAAAAATCTTCTTGCTTACTCCAAAAGCAATTCTTGACGGTTTTGATAAATATGAATTTAGTGTATTCAAATCAGATTTTAATGCGGTTGATAAGAATTATGTGGTTTTAGAAGAAAAAGAGTTTTATCATACTCTTCTAGATAAAGGAAGTAAGGAAAAGACAATTTTATTTTGTAATTCACCAAAGCAAATTAATGCAGGTTATGAAGAAATAAAAGATAGTATAGGAAGCAATATCAATACAGAATTTATTAAATTACTTGAAACAGATATACATCCAGATTGGAGTGTTGTAAAACTATTAAAAGGTGGTATTTTGACACACCATGGACAGATGCCGAAGTATGTTCAAAATAGAATGATAAATCTATTTAATGAAAGTAAAGGGTACAATGTATTATTTGGAACAAATTCAATTTCAGAAGGAATAAATACAGTGACTAAAAATTTATTTATTCATCCTGAGTATAGTAATATCTATGACATATTGCTGCTGAAAAATACCATTGGTAGAGCAGGACGATTAGGACAATATCCAATAGGGTATATCTATTCCGTTAATAAGGTGGAAGAGTTGGTCGAAAACGATGTTATAATATCTTTAGCAATTGCAAATGAGGAAGAATTATCTGAGATAGAGGATAGTAAAAATGATGATAAAATTTCGCAATTCAGTAATGTACATAATCTTAAGTTTGAATTTTGCCAAGATTTATTAAAGACATACAAATTATCATTGGTAAAACTGGGGAAGATACTTGAGGCATTAAAGACGGATAGAAATTATTCAGGCATAACAAATCTTCCATTTATTGCTAATCAGGCATTTAAATATGAGTATTCCACATCATTGGATATTGATAAGGTCTTGATTACTGGATATTTGCAAAGTTATTATATGGATGGTCTTGAAAGAAGATATCTCAATAATTTCAACGATAGAATAGTGTATTTCAAAAAGAAAAGTGATATAATGCTGGATAATACAGAGATTATAAACTGTTACATGCAGTTTATATATTCAACACTTGAATACTATATAATGCCGCTTGTAAATATAGGAATAGAAATTAAAACGAAATTTCCAAATTGGAAGTTTGGTAAGAATGTTATTGAATCATTGGAAGATTGTAAATGTAGATATTATACTAAAACATATGGCGGTTTAAATGTAGATGATTTGTCAGAAACACATAGGCTTATAATAGGAGCTATGAAGGATTATGGAATGCTGGGTGTTCTTAAAAACATAAATGTGCAAATACTTGATGAAATACAAGAGCGCCTTAATGTAAGGTATTCTACAATTGATGTTTTAAGAGCAATTAACTACTTGGCGCAAAATTCTAGTAGTAATCGAGACTTCTTTGCTGATTTGAAGAAAAGATATATGATATAATTGCAAGAAGGTTTTATATAGTTTTTAATGAAAAGAGTATAGTATAATGGATGTCATAAGAAAATTGTAAATGGATTTTAATTTCGCAGTTTCAGGCTAGATGAAAAGACTGTGAGGATAAAACAAAGCATTAATTGAATTCATTTATAGCATCTACATAATCCTGCAAGCCATTTTTCCTCATTGCAAGCTTAGCATATGAAAGAGGCGCCTCTTCTGCCAGTCAATACAGATAGACAACATCATTCGGATCCTCGAAGATAATTATGTAATTACATTCTTTAAAAAGGATAACAAGAATGACTGATTATTATGGTGCGACAGAGCCGCCAGCCAGGTGTGGTGTGAGCTGCCTATCCGGATATCTCAAAATGATGATGAATACAGGATATGTTGTTTCAGAAGGAAATACAAATAATGCCGTTTACAAGAGGAACACTGAAAATCTCGCACCATTGGCGCAAGATTTGAAGAAATAAATGGTAAAAAGCAACAAAGGGAAACATATATACAAAGATTTAAAATAATTCGCTCATTTCAAATGAGCGAATTATGAGCGAAAAAATTTGTGGTGAGATTTTAGTAAAAACTGGCTTGGGTACAATTTGGGTACAACAGCTCAAAAATCACATAAATGAGCATTAAAACCATATCAAAATGATACGCTTTTGACAAGCAAGGTAATGAAATTTATAATCTACATATAACTAAAAAAGAGTTCGAGTGATTATTTTTGCATAGATTATTATTGGTGGCAGATAGTTTATATGACTATCTGTCATTTTAAATATTATAAATGACAAATTTACTTGCTGTACAAGACAGAAAGAAAAAAGCATATACACAGAGATCATCTGGACAGCATTTGCACAAACACTTCATTTAATGCTGTCCAGTCACCGTTCCTGTCATCCGACATGGAAGCGGCCAATTGCTTAAAATGTTCCAGATTGTCCTCAATATAATCGTCCAGCGCGTGAATCCGCGGAGCCTTGTCTGCCTCCGACATCTGAACCTTTTTCTGGAGAAGATCAAAAACGACAGGCTTCATGTCCTCATCCAACACCTCGTCAACAAGATTCTGGAACAGAACCGGAGGAGGGCACTTTTTCTGTTCGATCCATTTGCATGCCAAAAGAGGGCGCAGCACATAAAAATATTTTTTATATTTCACCAGATCACCACTCACATGCTCCTTGTAATTGCTTTTGGCTGTTCCGTAGTAATGATACAGAGTGGATTTGCAGGAAAAATAGGTCTCGACAATCTGCCTGATCTGCGCCCACTCGGAAGAAGTATAATATACTACTGGCGAGTTGGACCACTCAAACAAGGTAGCGTTTGATTTATGGAAATGCTGTAATGCCTTTGACAGGTCCCAGCCGTTGATGTCCAATGTCTCATCCAGTTCCCAGTCAATGAAATCCTTCTTCGCCTGAAGACTCAAATAATAATGCATGGGGCGCATGTAGATAAAGCGTACATCATAGTCGCTGTCCGGAGAGGCAAAGCCCCATGCCCGGCTGCCGGACTCGATGGCATGGAGGATATGGACATTTTCCTTTTGTTCTATTTCCTTCAGCTTTATTCGCACAAGCTCTTCTATGGTTCCGTCAAAATCCTTATATTTCATCCCGTATCACCCTTTCGTTTACCCACATAACATATTCCTGAACCTGCTCCAGATCCGGTTCATCCGGAAGTGCAGTGTTCTTGGCGGCATGGTCCAGCTTTTTTTCATAGTCGCTTACAAGTTCGTAGAACTCATTCCGAAAAGTGCCATCCGGACTCTGATAGTCTCCTCTGCGGATGCTTAGCAGAAGCTCGTGCTCTTTGGCCCGGTAGGTGTTGATCTCACCCTTTTCCAGGATGTCAATTGCCATCATAAACAGCCGGATCAAATGCATGGCATGTTTGTTCAAGTGATTGTCATCCTTCTTCCGGTTACGTTTTCCGAGCTTGTCATAGTCCTTCACGATATTGTTCATTTCATTCCAAATGTTCTTGTAATCCCGCAGGGGGTAATGGGTCAGCTGAGTATCAATAAAAATTTCCGTGTCAAATTCCGGATTTTGGGACTTATCGATATACACCCGCAGGGAGCCGTTCTCAAACCTTTCATAACGCCGCATAAAATCGTACATTGCGTTTTTTACGGAATTAAAAATATGCTTTTCACGCTCACTCTGGGAATAGGTGTCTCTGGCAAGGGCGTTCTGGAGCCTTCGAAGCTGGGAATCGGCATAACCGCCAAAGGATTGGATAGCCCGTTTGGACAAAAAAAGATGCGCATTCTCAAGCAGACTCTTTCCGATTTCATTGAGATACAGGTAGTGCT
>JAFLTH010000117.1 GCA_022510525.1 Lachnospiraceae bacterium
TTCGAGCTTAGCACGCGTTGCGTTTTTAACGGAGCGAAAGCGTGTCTTGAAGCGGAAACCTTTTTCGCTGACGCCCCTCCTCGCTTGTTTTCAATCTCTCGATAAAAGAAAGCAGGTAATCCATGGAAGAAAAATATCTCATATGCGAAGATTCCATAGAAGGTATTTTCACCGGAATATACGACGCTTATGCCTTAAGGGAGAGTCATGAGCATCTTCATATTCAAGTCGGTGAAGAAGAAAACTTAAGATTATTTGCGCAATATGTGCATATTGTGCCGGATTCCGTTAAAACTGTAAAAGTAGCGGAAACTTTACGCAAACGTTTTGGAGAGGAAACATATTTTGATATTTGCCGTGCGATTGCAGCGGAAGATAGCAGAAAAGGTGAGGCTGTATATAAATCGATAGTCGTCGGATTATCACAGGGCGGCGGGAAACGGGTTTTGGAAAACCTTGCCAATCCAAACATCGAACTGGTGTTCAGGCTGGCGAGAAATACGGCTAATGAGTCATACCGTTTTTTGGAAGTTGTAAGGTTTAAGGAGTCCAAAGAAGGTATTTTGTTTTCAAAGATTGGGCCAAAATGCAATGTCATACCTTTTATAATGCCACATTTTTCAGACAGACTGCCTATGGAAAATTTCATAATTTATGATGACATACGCAATATTTACGGAGTACATCCTGCCGGTAAAGACTGGTACATTGTTTCGGATACGGAAAAATCTATTGAAAATCTTCTTGAAATGTCTGAAAAAGAATGCGAATATCAGGAACTTTTTACCATGTTTTGTGATACGATAGCAATAAAAGAGCGCAAAAATCCTAAGCTGCAGCAGCAAATGCTACCTCTTAGGTTCCAAGAATATATGGTCGAATTTGAAAATAAGTGAATAAAATGTTATTTATCAGTTTAAAATAAGTAAGAAATTATAGACAGAATTGACAAAATAATAATAAATTTAATTAAGAATATGGTAATTGTGCAAAGATTTGCAAAATTTTGTTATTTTATGAACGATATTTCTTTATTTACAAATAAATTTAATAGAGTATGATAGTATAAAAGAAAATATATAGCCGTAAAGAAAATGAAAAGGAGGGTGTTTATAATGATGCAACACAGAATTATGTTAAGACCTGATGGAGTGCAGGATTTTGTGGCAGCTGCCGGTAAATGTGAGTTTGACATAGATATTTCTTATAACAGTTTCATAGTAGATGCCAAATCCATCATTGGTGTTATGGGATTGAATTTCAGTCAGATATTAACTGTTTCCTGCAATGGATATGATGAAGATTTTGAGAAATATCTTCAGAAATTTGCCGTTGCCTGCTAGGTTGGAAACGCAGCAAAATAGCATTATTGACTCCCTATTCATGATATCGTAATATCTTGGTAGGGAGTTTTTGTTTTATGAAAACCTTATGGAAACTGTAGGAATGCCGCTACAAGAGAAGGGAAAGACAAGTACATGGAAATTCACATATCTGTCAGAGGTTTGGTAGAATTTATTCTGCGCTCAGGTGATATTGACAATCGCAAATCGGCTTTTTCCCCGGATGCAATGCAGGAGGGCGGACGCATTCACAGGATGATCCAAAGGAGAATGGGAGCTGACTATCATGCCGAGGTTCCGCTTAGTTATGTTCATAATACCGAGCGTTATGACATTATAATAGACGGGCGTGCTGACGGTATTGTTACTGACAAAGCAGGCGTAACCATAGACGAAATTAAAGGTACATATCATGATCTTATAAAAATGAAGAATGCGGTTCCCGTACATCTGGCACAGGCAAAGTGCTACGCTTATATTTATGCAGCTCAAAATAATCTTGGCTCCATCAGGGTAAGGATGACTTACTGTCATCTTGAAACTGAGGAAATCCGTTATTTTCAATATGATTACACATTTATCGAGCTTAAGGAATGGTTTGACTCTGTCATTGAACAGTATGAAAAATGGGCGGATTACAGTTTTGAATGGCAGAATTTGAGGCAAGCCTCAATTAAGGAACTTACCTTTCCCTTTGAATACCGGGAAGGTCAGAAAGAACTTGCCACCTATGTATATCAGACTATTTATCATAAAAGAAAACTGTTCATAGAAGCCCCAACCGGAGTCGGTAAGACGATATCAACCGTATTTCCGTCAGTTAAGGCAGTCGGAGAGGGTTTAATAGAGAAAATTTTTTATCTGACAGCCAAAACCATTACCCGTACAGTGGCGGAAGATGCCTTTAAGCTTTTACGGAACAAAGGGCTTAAGTTTAAAAGTGTAATACTGACTGCCAAAGAGAAAATCTGTTTTCTGGAAGAAATGGAATGTAATCCCGATGTTTGCCCGTATGCCAAAGGGCATTATGACAGGATTAATGATGCAATATATGATTTGCTTATAAGCGAAGAAAGTTTTAGTCGTGATAAAGTAGAAGAATATGCGAAAAAACATCAGGTGTGTCCCTTTGAAATGTGTCTGGATATGAGCCTTTTTTCGGATGCTGTCATATGCGATTACAATTATGTGTTTGACCCGCATGTTTATTTGAGACGATTTTTTGCGGAGGGAAGTCAGAGAGATTATGTATTTTTAATTGATGAGGCTCATAATCTTGTAGAGCGGGGTCGTGAGATGTACAGCGCCGTCTTATGCAAGGAAGATTTCCTTAATCTGAAAAAAGTGGTTAAGCCTTATTCGGTTAAGCTGGAAAAACAGCTTGATAAGTGTAATAAGGAGCTGCTGGCTCTGAAAAGAGGGTGTGAGACATACAAAATCGAGGACTCCATAACCCCTTTTATAATAGCGCTTAACAGGCTGAATACGGTAATGGAGGATTATCTGGAAGATCATGATGATTCTCCGGTGAGAAAAGAGATTCTGGAGTTTTACTTTGAGGTATCACATTTTTTGGGGATTAATGACTTGATGGATGAAAATTATGTGACTTATTCCCAGATGAATGATGATGGAAGTTTTATTTTGAAACTGTTATGCGTCAATCCGGCAAAAAATCTGTTGGAATGTATGATGAGAGGGCGGAGCAGTATCTTATTTTCGGCTACATTACTTCCAATACAATATTATAAAACATTGCTTGGGGCTCAGGATGGTGATTATGAGGTTTATGCAAAATCAGTTTTTCAACCGGAAAAGAGAGGTTTGTATATAGGAAGTGATGTGACCAGCAAATATACAAGGCGTAGTGAGATGGAATATTATAATATCGCTTCTTATCTTTATGAAACCGTAAAAAACAGGCATGGAAACTATATGGTTTTCTTCCCCTCCCATGCTTTCTTGCAGAATGTGTACAAAAGCTTCATAGAACATTTTGCAGATGAACAGATAGAATGTATTCTGCAAAAGGATCATATGAGTGAGGCTTCAAGGGAGGAGTTTCTGGCAAGGTTTGCAGGAAATGAGGATTGCGATCTTTCGGAAATGATTCATATGGATATTGATATTGAGGAAGAAAAAATACTGCTTGGTTTCTGTGTTATGGGGGGGATCTTCAGTGAGGGAATTGACCTTAAGAATGACAGCCTGATTGGTGTCATTATTGTCGGAACCGGACTGCCTCAGGTCTGCAATGAAAGGGAAATACTTAAAAATTATTTTGACGGCTGGGGAGAAAACGGTTTTGACTATGCATATAGGTATCCGGGAATGAATAAGGTGCTGCAGGCGGCAGGGCGTGTGATTCGGACTGCAGAAGATGTAGGTATTGTGGTTCTTTTGGATGAAAGGTTTTTAAATTCTTCATATCAAAGGCTGTTCCCAAGGGAGTGGAGTAATTACGAAGTAGTTACCTCGGCGCAGATAGCAAAAAGGGTGGAACGTTTTTGGAATGAGTGGCTTTGAACAGGGTAGTCAATGTTTTGTACGTAATTCCGTTTATGACATACTGGTTTATTAAAAAATGAAATGTGGGTCATAAACATATGACAAGTGTGTCATATGTGGATAACTATGTGAAAACTGGGGATTTCTTTTGGTTTTTTATTGTTTTTATAACAAAATCGTCATAAAAACGGTGGAAAAGTCGGTTTACTGAAATTCGTGAATGAAAAATAGTACCGACTTGGTCAATGGTAAAAAGGTGATGAAATTACGCTTGTCTTATGGTACAATATAAGGCGTAAGCCTTGTGGCTAACGATACAATAATAATATATAAATGTGATAAAGGAGAAAATAATATGTGGGCATATGAAAGTGTTTTTTATCAAATATATCCCTTAGGATTCTGCGGAGCACCCTATGAGAATGACGGTGTTTTGGAATCAAGGATACATAAAGTGGTTGACTGGATTCCACATATGAAGAAACTTGGAATCAATGCAATTTATTTTTCGCCGGTTTTCGAGTCTGACACACATGGTTATAACACCAGAGATTATCATAAGATTGACTGCCGTCTTGGAACCAATGAAGATTTTGTCAAGGTGTGCAAGACTTTGCATGAAAATGATATTAAAGTTATTCTAGACGGAGTCTTCAACCATGTAGGAAGAGGTTTCTGGGCTTTTCAGGATGTACTTGAAAAAAGATGGGATTCACAATATAGGGATTGGTTTCATATCAATTTTGACGGCAATTCCAATTATAATGACGGATTATGGTATGAGGGCTGGGAAGGCAACTATGATCTGGTTAAGTTAAATTTAAGAAATGAGGAAGTTATAAACCATATTTTGGACAGTGTAAAAGGCTGGGTGGAAGAGTTTGATATTGACGGACTGCGTCTGGATGTGGCATATTGCCTGGACAAGGATTTCCTCCGCAGGCTCCATAACTTCTGTGGTGGACTCAAGCCAGACTTTTATCTTCTGGGAGAAACTCTTCACGGTGATTACAATCAGTGGATGAATGATGAAATGCTTCATTCGGTTACTAACTACGAATGTTATAAGGGACTTTTCTCTAGTTTCAACAGTATGAATATGTTTGAGATAGTCCATTCACTGCTGCGTCAGTTTGGACCTGAGAACTGGACACTGTACAAAGGTAAACACTTATTGTCATTTGTAGATAATCATGATGTGACAAGAGTGGCAAGTGTACTATCCAACGAAAAGCATCTGCCGCTAATCTATGCGCTTTGCTTCGGTATGCCGGGTATTCCCTGTGTATACTATGGTAGTGAATGGGGGGCCAAAGCGAATAAGAGCGAAGGCGACCCGGCGCTCAGAGCCTGCTTTGACGAACCCATATGGAATGAGCTGGGTGAGAAGATTGCCGCATTTGCAGAGGCGAAAAAGGGCTCCGAGGCTCTCAATTACGGAGATTTCCGTTCAGTAGTGCTTACCAATAAGCAGTGTATATTTGAAAGAAAGAGTGAGAATGAGCGTGTTCTTGTGGCTATTAATGCGGATAGTGAAAGTTATACCGCACATTTTGATGCAGGCTGCGGTATGGCAGTTGATTTGTTGAGCGGAGAAAAACACGACTTCGGCGGAGGCAGTGAACTGCCGCCGTATAGTGCATATTTCTGGAAGACGGAACGATAATTGACCATATTAGTCTATTATTAATGATAACGAAAATATAAGTAATAGAAGATAGAAGTTCATATATGAAAATGAGTAATTAACTGTTGTAGTCAATATATTAAAGAAAGCAATAATGGCGGCAAACAATGAGTAACGTAGATAAAAACAAAGACAAATATCAATATAAATTAAACCGTCAGGAAAGTGACTTAGACGAGACTGAACAAAGGTTATTGGATACCTTTAAAAGGAATCAGAATAATTCGTTCAAAACTTTACTTGGAATTTATAAGGGACATTATCATGAGCTCTTTTTTGCCGTGGTGCTTTTCGCAATCAAGCATTCGCCTGTATGGATACTGCCTATAGTGACTGCAAACATTGTTAATATAGCAACCAATCCGCCGGAAGATGCAGGCAGAAGAATATTGACTCAAGTGATCATTTTGGTTGTAGCCTTTGCACAGAATGTAATTACCAACTATTTTCATACATTGTTGTATGCAAGGGCAATCAGAAATGTTGAGCGCGATTTGCGCAGTACCCTTGTAAGAAAGCTGCAGCAATTGTCTATTACATATCATAATGAGATGCAGTCGGGGCGGCTGCAGTCCAAGATTATGAGAGATGTAGAGCAGATAGAGACCCTTTCTTCCCAGATTTTTATATCGGTGCTTGGTATAATTATGAATGTAACTGTCGCTTTTACAGTGGTGGTGAGCAAAAGTCTGACGGTTTTTCTCTTTTTCCTTGGAACAATACCGGTGGCAGTCTTCATCATGGTTACATTTAAAGGCAAGATTAAGAGCTATAATAAAGAATTTAGAAAAGACATGGAAGAGACGTCAGTCCATGTAATGGAAATGATAGAGATGATTCCGGTCACAAGGGCTCACGCACTGGAGGACCGAGAAACCAGTAAAATGGAAAGAAAGCTTTATAATGTGGCAAAGTCGGGACTTCGTCTGGATATGGTACAGTCATATTTTTCCTCAATCAGCTGGGTCGCTTTTCAGATTTTTCAGGTGTTGTGCTTAGGTTTTACCGGATACCTTGCCAGCCGCGGTAAAATTACGGTAGGCGAAGTCGTTATGTATCAGACCTATTTTGGCTCGATAATAAATTATGTTTCGAATATGATAAACCTTATGCCCATCATAGCAAAAGGTTTGGAATCCGTTGACTCAATCGGTGATGTGCTTCTTTGCCATGATGTGGAGAACTATCATAATAAGAAGAAACTGCCTTTCGTTAATGGAGAAATTACTTTTGAAAATACGGGATTTCAGTATAAAAACGGAGAAACACCGGTTTTTGAGCATCTTGATCTGAAAATCAAAAAGGGAGATACCATTGCCTTTGTCGGGGAATCCGGCGCCGGAAAAACTACTATATTAAATATGGTAATCGGCTTTATCCATGCAACGCAGGGACGGGTGCTTATTGACGGTCACGATATGGAGGAAATCAATCTAAAAAGCTACCGCACCAACATAGCTGTAGTACCACAGACTCCGATTCTGTTTTCCGGTACTATCAGGGATAATATTACCTATGGAAAAGATGATATTTCAGACGAAGAGCTGATGGAGGTAATCAAGGCGGCTGACCTTGATGAAATGATTGCGCAGCTTCCCGACGGGGTTGATACTATGGTGACCGAGCATGGAAGCAACCTATCGGGCGGACAGCGGCAGAGAGTTTCGATTGCGCGGGCTTTTATCAGGGATCCGAAGATTCTGATACTGGATGAAGCTACATCGGCACTTGACAGTATTTCGGAAGAAAAAATACGGAAAGCCACAGATAACCTTATTAAAAACAGGACTACTTTGATTGTGGCACATAGACTTTCCACCATTAAAAACGCCGACTACATTGCTGTAATCGGCGATGGCGGTTTAAAAGAAATCGGAACCTATGATGAATTAATGGCAAAACAGGGGGAGTTTTACAGACTGAGACAACTACAATTATAGACAGCTCATATAGTATGCATAGAGGTTCTGATAGGTTTCCTCACTGTAATGAAGCCCGTCTACCAGCTTATATCCAATGGAAGTAAGATAGCTGTGGCTGTCTATCCAGTGTACGTTGCCGTTTAAACTTCCTTTCATCTGGGAATTAAAGTATTCAACCTGCTCTTCATTCACATAGGGATTTTCCCATACGGGATTTACCGATGAATAGTATACGGTTGCACCCTTACTCACCCATTCATCTGCTTTGGCATTTACAAGCGAGATATATTTCTGTAGATTGCTTGTGTCGTTCACTCCCAGATTGATCAATATCTTAGAACCTTTACCCACACAACTGTCAATTCTTGTGATAGCCTTTTCGCTAAACCAGTTATAGCCTTTTCCGCTCTCGGCTATCCATGTGCATGAGTTTGCTCCAACGCTATTCTGCATCTGTACAAATCTTGAATCCCCAACAAGAATCACACCTGCCACATTTTTAACCTCAGTAACAGGCTGGGGTGTATCCCCCTGTTTAGGCTGCTCTTCCTGGGAGGCTGCCGCCTCTGAATCCTGTGCAGAGGCTGTTTCGGCTGCTCCGGCATCGGATTTTGCAGCGGTTTCGTTTACCGGCATTTCATCCTGCAGATATTTGTTACTGACAAAAGCCGTATCTTCACCGTATTGAATCTCATACCATTTGGTATCTGCCTGTCCGGTTACTGTAACATCTTGTCCAAACCCAAGAAAACCAACTATTTCAAAGTCAGTTGAGGGTCCTTTCCTCACGTTCACGGGATCGGATGCATACATTGTCCTGCTTTCCTCAAAAGCTGTTACGGTGTACTCGGGTAAGCTGTTCTCATTGCCGCTGTCAGATTCTGTTTCACTATCGGCAATATCGCTGTCTGTATACGATTCTTCGGAACCCTCATCTGCTTCTAAGCTCTCATTATCATTGTCTCCTGTTTCCTCAGAGTCTGATTCTGCCTGGGGCTCTTCGGCTGCCGTATCTGTGATCAGTGATTCTTCCAAAAAAGTAGTTTCGGCCTCCGATGTATCGGAGGATTCCGTATTTCCACAGCCAATCAGTGTGATGACGATTAGCAGTGAAAGTATGTACGTAATTTTCTTCATTTGATTAATAGACTCCTTTTGCTTTTATTGTGTGTATGTAAATTGAAATTTGTGTAAGGGGGACGGATGGAGAGGCGTCGGAGTCGGGGCG
>JAFLTH010000118.1 GCA_022510525.1 Lachnospiraceae bacterium
CCACCGAACCTGTAAAATACGTGGTTAAGAAAGGAACCAAAGACCTTTCCAAAGCCAAGATAGCGTTCTATGACCAAGCGAGTGCTCCAAAGGCAACAAGTAAGTTTGGTTATACAGGCGGAGCAGTTAAACCGGCTAAAATAGAGATCATATTCAAGGACAAATCGAAGGTTCCTCTGACGCTTGGCGAAAATGGCAAGTATACAAACGAGGCTTATGATGTAACCTTAGTAAACAATGTAAACAAAGGAAAGGCAACAGTAATAATTAAGTACAATACTGATGATGCTAATGTAGTAGGTGGAAAATCAGCTACCTTCAGCATAAACGCTAGTTCAATCAAGAAGTAATTTGAAATAATAACTTAAAATCAGCACTGCCCGTTAGACGGGCGGTGCTGATTTTTCAGTTTTGTTTACCATGATTTATCAACAGGTCTTGTGATACCTCCAAAAATATTATATAATTTATATACTGTGTTAAATATTTTATATAGTTACCAAATCACATTGAAACCAAATATTTGTTACGAGGAGGAAACAGTATGAAAAGAATCGGAATGTTAACCAGCGGCGGAGACTGTCAGGCGTTAAATGCGGCAATGCGTGGAGTTGTTAAATGTTTGTCATGCAGTGGTGAAGCGGTTGAAATCTATGGTTTTCTGGAAGGATACAAAGGATTGATTTATGGCGATTTCCGGATGCTGACAGGTGCTGATTTTTCGGGTATCCTGACCAAGGGCGGCACGATTCTTGGAAGCTCCAGGACTCCTTTTAAATTGATGCGTGAGCCTGATGAGAACGGACTTGATAAAGTTGAGGCTATGAAGCAGAATTATTATAAATTAAAACTGGACTGCCTTGTTATTCTGGGCGGTAACGGTACCCATAAGACGGCCAATCTTTTAAGGGGGGAAGGGCTTAATGTCGTAACTCTTCCTAAGACGATTGACAATGATTTATGGGGCACCGATATGACTTTCGGTTTCCAGAGTGCGGTAGATATTGCTACGGATTGTATCGACTGTATTCACACAACCGCAGCTTCCCATGGTCGTATTTTTATAGTGGAAGTAATGGGTCATAAAGTAGGCTGGCTTACTTTGAATGCCGGAATGGCAGGCGGAGCGGATATAATTCTGATTCCGGAGATACCTTATGATATTAATAAAATAATTGAAGCCATTAACGCACGTGCAGAGCGCGGCTCCAAGTTTACGATTATGGCTGTGGCAGAGGGTGCGATATCCAAAGAAGATGCGAAACTCTCCAAGAAAGAATATAAAGAAAAGATGAAAAATTATCCTTATCCTTCGGTTTCTTATGAAATTGCGGATAAGATTCAGAAGAAGACAGGGCTGGATGTGCGTGTAACTGTGCCGGGACATACACAGAGAGGCGGGAGTCCCTGTCCGTATGACCGTGTATTTGCAACCCGTCTGGGTGCAGAGGCCGGCAAGATGATTTTAAACGGGGAATACGGCTTTATGGTAGGCTACAAAAACAGAGAAGTAATAAAGGTTCCGTTAGAAGAAGTTGCGGGCAAATTGAAAATGGTTTCTCCGGACGCTACAATTGTGCAGGAGGCCAAATTAACAGGAATCAGCTTTGGGGATTAAATAGGAAAGGTCTAGGTGACACGTATGTCATATACAGCGCTTTACCGTAAGTTCCGACCTGACCGTTTTGAAGATGTTAAAGGTCAGGAACATATTGTGACAACATTGAGAAATCAGATTAAGTCGGAACGTATAGGGCATGCTTATCTTTTCTGTGGTACCAGAGGAACGGGAAAAACCTCCATTGCCAAGATTTTTGCCAAAGCTGTAAATTGTGAAAATCCGGTGGACGGAAGTCCCTGCCGCGAATGCCGAATATGCAAGGCGATTGCATCGGGCGCAAGTATGAATGTCATCGAGATTGATGCAGCATCTAATAATGGTGTTGATAATATAAGAGAGATAGTGGATGAAGTATCCTATTCTCCGGCGGAAGGTAAGTATAAGGTTTATATCATAGATGAAGTTCATATGCTTTCCATAGGAGCTTTTAATGCTCTTTTGAAAACATTGGAAGAACCGCCGTCATATGTTATTTTTATACTTGCAACAACCGAGGCACATAAGATACCTATCACGATTTTATCGCGCTGTCAGCGGTATGATTTTAAAAGAATTTCCATTGATACGATTACAGACAGACTGCACGAGTTGATGGATATAGAGAATATATCTGTGGAAGATAAGGCGCTGCGCTATATTGCCAAAAGTGCTGACGGTTCATTCCGTGATTCTTTGAGTCTGCTGGACCAATGTATAGCATTTCATTTTGGAAAAGAACTTACTTACGATATGGTTCTGGATGTACTTGGAGCTGTGGATACGGAAGTGTTCGGAAGGCTGCTTGAGTATGTGCTGGATCAGGATGTGCCGAAGTGTATTTCCTTGCTTGAAGAGATTGTAATGCAGGGAAGGGAGCTTACACAGTTTATAACCGACTTCACATGGTATCTGAGAAATCTTCTGCTTGTGAAGACTTCCGACGCTGATGCGGTTGAGGATACCGTTGATATGTCTTCCGAGAATCTGGAAAGATTGAAAGAAGAAGCAAAAAGTATTGAGCAGGAAACGGTGATGCGTTATATACGTATTTTCTCCGAACTTTCCGGCCAGATTAAATATACGGCACAAAAGAGAATATTAATCGAAATTGCGCTAATTAAATTATGCAGACCCAGTATGGAAACCGATTCGGAGTCGCTGTTAGATAGAGTCCGGGTCATAGAAGATAAACTTGAAAAAGGAATAGTTCAGACAGCACCGGCGAATGCGCAGGCTATATCTTATTATGAAGGCGCACAGCAGGGAACAGGACAGCAAGGAACATCCGAAGTGAGCCGACCGCAATTACCAAAGGCGATTCCCGAAGACATCAAAATGATTGTCAATAAATGGCCATCAGTGGTGGGCGAAACCTCCATGCCGATGAAGCAGTATTTAAAAGCTGCCAAGTTGAGTCTGGGCGGCGACAATAAGCTCATAATTGTTTTGGAAGATGGTATGGCGTCGGATTATTTTCTGAGGCAGGAAGGTCATAAGGAACTGTTGGAACAGATTATCGCTGATGTGGCAGGTAAAGAAGTTGAAGTTGATATCCAAAGCATAAGAAATGAGCAGAGTTTTGAGCAGGATTATATTGACCTGAGTAAGGTAATCCATATAGATATAGAAGAGGATGATGATTAATATCCAATGTTTCTGTAAAATAAACCAGAAAGGAAAGTGAGTATATGGCAAAACGTGGAGGATTTCCGGGAGGCGGAATACCGGGAAATATGAACAATTTAATGAAGCAGGCGCAGAGAATGCAGCGCCAGATGGAGGAAAGCCAGAAAGAACTTGAGGAAAAAGAGTTTACGGCAAAATCCGGCGGCGGTGCGGTAGAAGTGACTGTCAGCGGTAAGAAGGAAATTACCAAAGTCAAACTGTCTCAGGAAGTTGTAGATCCTGATGATGTTGAAATGCTTGAAGACCTTGTAATGGCAGCCACCAATGAGGCACTGCGTATGGCAGAAGAAGCAAATGCGGAAATTATGAATAAGATGGCAGGCGGACTGGGTCTCGGCGGAGGTTTGCCGTTCTAATGGACTTATACAGCGGATATATCAATAAGTTAATAGAAGAACTTTCGGGATTGCCGGGAATCGGTGCCAAATCGGCGCAGCGGCTTGCTTTTCACTTGATTAATATGCCTAGGGAAAGAGTAAACAAACTTGCCACAACCATGATGGAGGCAAGGGAAAAGGTCAGATATTGCAACCAATGTTTTACTCTTACCGACAATGAAGTATGTCCTATCTGTGCCAATGTGGGAAGAGACCACAAGACCATCATGGTGGTTGAAAATACAAGAGATCTGGCGGCATATGAGAAGACCGGTAAATATACTGGAGTTTATCATGTACTGCATGGGGCAATTTCACCGATGCTTGGAATAGGTCCTCACGATATCAAGTTAAAAGAACTGATGCAGCGTCTGCAGGAAGATGTGAATGAGGTTATTATTGCTACCAATTCCAGTCTTGAAGGTGAGACTACCGCTATGTATATAAGTAAACTGATCAAACCTACCGGAGTGAAGGTGACCAGGATTGCCAGTGGAGTACCGGTTGGCGGAGACCTTGAGTATATTGATGAAGTGACTCTACTTAGAGCTCTGGAAGGGCGAACGGAATTATAAACAATAATACAATTTTTGGGAAGGTTTGTGAAATATGACCAGAGAATTATTTGGAACGTCTAGAGACGGAAAAGAAGTATATGCTTTTACATTGGAAAATAAAAACGGAGTAAAGGCAAGGGTAATTAATTTCGGTGCAATTCTGTTAAATCTGTATGTACCCGATGAAAAAGGAAATATAGATGATATAGTATTGGGCTTTGATAAATTGGAGGATTATTACAGAAATGAAAGTTTCTTCGGGGTCACAATCGGACCAAGCGCAAACCGCATAGGAAATGCCGCTTTTAAGATTGGCTCTAAGGAATATAAACTTGAAGTTAATGACGGTCCCAATAATCTCCACACTCATATGGAGAATGGTTTTCATAAGCGTGTATGGGATATTACTGATGAAACTGACAATGGTGTCACATTTTCTCTGGAGTCACCGGATGGAGATTTGGGTTTTCCGGGAAACAGAAAGTTTTCTTTGACATATTCCCTCTCTGATGACAACAGTTTGAAGTTTACCTACCATGCGGAGTCGGATGCAGAGACTTTGATAAATATGACTAACCATACATATTTTAATTTAAACGGTCATAAGTCAGGGAAAATAGAAGATCATATTTTAAAAATTAATGCCGCTTCCTATACTCCTGTTGTGGAAGGTGCAATTCCTACCGGAGAGATAGTACCTGTAGAAAAGACTCCGCTTGATTTTACAGACCCTAAACGTATAGGTAATGATATTGAGGCAGACTTTGAACAGCTTAAGCTGGTAAAGGGTTATGACCACAATTTCGTAATAAACGGTGCGGACGGAACTCTTCGTGAGGTTGCATTGGTGCTAGACCCTGTAAGCAACAGGAAATTACTTGCTTTTTCTACCCTTCCGGGACTTCAGTTCTATGCAGGAAATTGTATCGGAGAGGAAACCGGTAAAGAAGGAGCCGTGTACGGACCAAGAACGGGACTGTGCCTTGAAACTCAGTATTTTCCGGATGCGATAAATAAACCTGGGTTTCCGTCTGTGGTTTTTGGACCGGGAAGGGATTATGATGCAGTGACCGTTTACAGGTTTATAAAGTAGTGTATATTATGTGTTTTAATTTGATTAAATACAATTTTTTAGAGTTGGCTTGGCCAACTCTTTTTTATATAAAAATAAAAAGTTTGTGAAGTATTTTCTATTGTTTTTAAGACGCGAGATTTGATAAATTTCGCACTTTCCATATGCTATATTTATAAAAAGTATGTCTATAATATTAGACGCAGGAAAGGTGTGATGATCAGAATGGAAACAACAGATATTGTGATTCACAAAGGGGAAAAAGACAAAAAATATCAGTTATATGTAGAAGACTATGTTATGTCCTATTTGAAGAATTATGCTTCTTCAAATGAACGAAAAATTTTCTTTTACGGAACGAGGGAACAGAAGAATAAAAAATATTACATATACGGAGCGGGACCGCAGAGAGATATCTCATACTTTGTCAGATACGAACTGCTGGATGAGATTGTATGTCGTTTTGATATGAACATGCCTGTTTTTTCAATAAAAGAGGATTCCAAACGCTATCAATTGTCGGGCTATTATATTTTTTATCAGAGCAATGAAGCTATGCAGAGTTATATGATAGAGCAGAATAAAGAAAACGGTTCTGTAGAAAAAGAACAGGACAAGTTTAAGTCTCAGTCCCAGTCGATGACAATCAGGCCGCAGGATTTTTCCGACATACGTATGAGAGGTGGAATGAAAAAACCCGACGAAGAACAGGAAAAGGTTGTCGATAATAAAGTCAATCGAAAACGGACAAGCATTAGGCATGAAGAACAGGGTACGGATAAAATGAAAGGCGGGGTTATGGCTCTCCAGTTGTGTGCGGTTTTTCTTGTGCTGGCTGCGATAATCATTAATTCAACCAATAGTTATCCTAAACTTAAGGAACTTGGGCAGAGTGCTGTGGAAGTATTTTTTGCAATGGAGAATCAGGATGCATCACAGAGAGCCGAGAATGAAGTATCAGATGCCGCAGATGAAACGGAGACATCCGGAGGAACGGTATTACGCTTAGAGGATTTGGATGCCGAACTGGAAAAAGAAAACCGGGCTGCAGCGAATGAAGATGCAGATGATAAAGATGATTCGAAAACAGAGAATGTAGATGGTACTGACAATGACAGTGAAAATGAAGGAAACGAAAACAGCAAAGATTCAAACGATAATGAAATCAGTGCAAGTGAAGATAATGGAGAGGAAAACAGTACAAATGAAAATAAAGATAATAAAGATGGAGATGATATAGATGAAATAAACCGGGGAAGTGAGGATGAAGAAAATACAAACGATTCGGAAGAAGGTAGTAAGGCAGCAGAGAATAGTAATGCAACGCCTGACAGCCAGGAAGCATTTGCAAGGAATTTAACGGAATATTACAAAATTGAAAAAGGCGATACTCTCTGTGATATAAGTATAAGAAAATACGGGGATGCATCCAAGGTAAAGGAAATTTGTGAGATAAATAAGATTGAAGATCCCGATAATATAAAATACGGTCAAAAAATAATACTACCTTAGCTAAATATGTGATACAATATGATTGCGGTTAAATTGTATCTGATAAAATAGAAAATTTATTTCATAAATTATCTAGAGGAATAACGTATGACTAACGTTAGAAATTACTTTAAAAACAAAGAGAAAAATAATGGAAAACCAACACGTGATAATTATCTGGAAAAAATCAAGAGCCATAGATTCATGATTTTTTACCGGGGCATATTGATATTGGTTCTGATAGCGGCAGTAGCGGCAGCCCTTGTGATTCAATGGAAAAATAAGATATATACGGAAAGTGTAGTCATATCTTCCTATGAAATTACATCCGTTCAAAACAGGAACATAACACCGTTTGCAGGCTACATATTAACATATAGCAAGGATGGGGCAAGCTGTATAGATACCAGAGGGAATGCGGTCTGGAATGAGACTTTTGAAATGCAGAATCCAATGGTTGATATATGTCAGGATATAGTTGCTATAGGCGATTATAATGGAAGAAATATATATGTTATGAATACTAATAGCCGGCTGGGGCAGATTGTTACCAATAAACCGATTAGAAGTTTTTGTGTGGCTTCCAATGGTGTGGTAGCAGTTGTATTAGATGATTCGGATGTTACATTGATTTATCTCTACAACACGGAGGGGGATGAACTGGTACGTTTCAGAACGACTATGAAAGACAGTGGTTATCCTTTCAGAGTAGCTATTTCTCCAAACGGAAAGCTGGTAAGCGTATCATATCTGTTTGTGGATAGTGGAGAGTTAAAATCCAGTGTTGCTTTTTATAATTTTGGAGAGGTCGGACAAAATAATACCGATCACTATGTGAGCGGTTATGATTATCTGGATGTAATTGTAGGCTATACACATTTTCTGGATGATAAAACGATGTTTGCAGTCTCTGATGACAGGATTATGTTTTTTAGCGGAGCGGAGAAGCCTGTCAGCACAGCGAGCAGCCTGCTTAGTGAAAATGTACAGCAGATTTATTATGGAAAAGAACAGGTCGGACTGGTATATAACAGTCTGGAAAGCGATAGCAGATATCGTTTAGATGTATATAATAAATCAGGTCAATTGATTCAAACAATTAATTTTAATATGGAGTATACCGATATTGTATTTGATGCCGGCAGGGTTATTATTTATAATGAAACAGAATGTCAGATTTATAATATGAGTGGAGTGGAAAAATATGCAGGTTATTTTGAAAAATCCGTATATACATTGCTTCCGACATCATCTTCATATAAATATATACTTGTAACACAGGATTCCATAGATACGATAGAATTAAAATAAAGGTGTTGAGAATTGGCTTGAAGATAGGTTTTGTTTTAATCATTATTATACTGGCGATATGGCGTATTAAAAAGGGATTTATTAATGGAATGGTTGAAGAAATAGTAAATATTCTTTCAGCCATTGTATCTTGTGTTTCCATTGCGTTGATTTTTTTTGCAATCACCAGCATAAGAGCACAGACCTTCAGTACATTGACGCTTTGCATAGTGGCTCTGATAGGTATAGGAATTCTTTTTAAAGTATGTAATCTTATTTTTGCGCCGGTTACTGCTATTGTAAAAATTTCTATAATTAATGGTTTAAATAAGTTCCTGGGAGCGGTTTTGGGATTTGGAGAAGCAATTATCTTTTCATTCTTCTTATACTATTTATTAAGTTATATAAATTGATGAAGAAATTAATAAGAAATGCCTGAAAATCCTTGACAAAAGCTGGAAATGGATGATACAATAAAAACCCACCGCCGAAATCCCAAAATTATTTCAAAAAAGTACTTGACGTAGGGATTTGGTTGTGGTAATATACTAA
>JAFLTH010000119.1 GCA_022510525.1 Lachnospiraceae bacterium
AAACAAAAACGGGGTTCCGATGCGGTGGCAAGTCACCCCTTATTTTGTTTATTTTTCCTCAGTTCTGGTTATTGATGTTTTGTTAGCAATTGGGAAAGGATAAAGAATATGAATTTGAGAGGACGTAATTTTTTGAAGCTACTGGATTTTACTCCTGAGGAGATTACATATTTTCTGGATGTGGCGGCTGATTTGAAGGATAAGAAGAAAAAAGGGATTGCTCATGATTCTTTGCGTGGGAAAAACGTCGCATTAATTTTTGAAAAAACAAGTACCAGGACACGCTGCTCGTTTGAGGTTGCAGCGCATGATCTGGGTATGGGAACTACCTACCTTGACCCGTCAGGCTCTCAGATTGGGAAAAAAGAGAGTATTGCGGATACGGCCAGGGTTCTTGGGCGTATGTATGACGGAATAGAGTATCGCGGCTTTGGGCAGGATATTGTGGATGAGCTGGCAAAATATGCAGGAGTGCCGGTCTGGAACGGACTGACCAATGAGTTTCATCCCACGCAGATGCTGGCGGATCTGCTTACTATAAGGGAGCATTTCGGGGAACTTAAGGGTATCAAACTTACATATATGGGCGATGCACGTTATAATATGGGTAATTCGCTTATGGTTGCCTGTGCCAAAATGGGAATGCATTTTACCGCCTGCACTACCGGAAAGTATTTTCCGGATAAGGAGCTTGTTGCCGAGTGTGAGAAAATCGCGGCACAGACCGGAGGCAGTATCCGTCTGACAGAGAGTGTGGAAGAGGGTACAAAGAATGTGGATGTGATTTATACCGATGTCTGGGTATCCATGGGAGAGCCGGAGGAAGTCTGGGCTGACCGTATACATGATCTTATGCCGTATCAGGTAAATAAGGGTGTAATGGATAATGCCGGTGAAAAGGCCGTATTTATGCACTGCCTTCCGGCGTTCCATGATTTAAATACAGGAGTCGGAAGAGAGATAAATGAGAAGTTCGGAATCAGTGAAATGGAAGTTACGGATGAAGTTTTTGAATCGGCTCAGTCAATAGTGTTTGATGAGGCCGAAAACCGGATGCATACAATTAAGGCAGTGATGGCGGCTACCCTGCAATAGAAAGGCATAATATTGTTATGAAAACCGACAAGTCAGATATTCTTTCCCTGCTACGGAACAGTAACGGCTATGTTTCCGGGCAGCAGCTTTGTGAACAGTTTGGAGTTTCAAGGACGGCAGTCTGGAAAGCTATCAATCAACTAAAAGAAGAGGGATATAAGATTGAGTCCGTAACAAACAAGGGTTACAGGCTCATTGAAAGTCCGGACATACTTTCTAAGAGCGAGATTTCAAGCAGACTGACAACCAAATGGGCAGGACGGAATCTTTACTATTTTGATGAGACAGGATCTACAAATATAGATGCCAAGCGGTATGCGGAAGACGGCGCCGTGCATGGAACGGTGGTAGTGGCCGATATGCAGACAAGCGGCAGGGGCAGGAGAGGCCGGATGTGGCAGTCCCCCTCCGGAAGCGCAATTTATATGACAATATTGTTAAAACCGGATTTTCCTCCGGATAAGGCCTCTATGCTTACACTGGTAATGGCTCTTAGCGTTGCCGAGGCAGTAACCGAAGTTACGGGTATGGATGCAGGTATCAAGTGGCCTAATGACATTGTGGTAAATAAGAAAAAGATATGCGGCATTTTAACCGAAATGAATACTGAACAGGATTATATTCAGTATGTGGTTATTGGTGTAGGTATAAATGTCAATAATGCATCTCCAGAAGAGTTTCCCGAGGAAATCAGGCAGACTGCCACTTCACTTAGGATTGAGTCCGGAAAACAACTTGGCAGAGCAGCTTTGATAGGACGGGTGTTGTTTCATTTTGAACAAAATTATGACACATATGTCAGAAAACTTGACTTGAGTGAACTTATGGAAGCATATGACAGACATCTTCTGAATCTGGATGCCGAAGTAAAGGTACTTGATCCCAAAGGGGAGTTTACCGGCATTGCCAGAGGTATCAATGAGACAGGGGAGCTTCTTGTAGAAAGAGAAGACGGTGAAGTTGTGCAGGTTTATGCAGGAGAGGTTTCCGTAAGAGGTTTATATGGATATGTTTAAGAAAGGTCTATTAAAATTATGGAAGATGGACGCATAGTACTTTGCGGTGCGAATGCTTATGAGCAAAAATATTATTTTAACGAACAGTTTGCGGCGATTCCCGATTCTATAAAAGAGGAATTACGCATTATCTGCGTTCTTTTTACGGAGGAAGTCGGAGGCATCATTACAATAGTTTTTGAGGAGGACGGAAGTGTTTCGTTAGAGACCGATGCTGAGGAAGGCGACATTTTATATGATGAAATAAGCAGCGGGCTTATGATCAGGGAAATCCGCAGAAACAGGCAGGAAATGTTTGAATCTTTAAGTCTTTATTATAGGGTTTTTGTTTTACATGAGGAATTTGAAGGATAAAATTTAGCGGAGGTGCTGTGTGGGCACATTAAAGATAGGAAATGTGGAACTTGCGAACAATATAATACTTGCTCCTATGGCAGGCGTAACTGACCTGCCTTTTCGTTTGCTGTGCAAAGAGCAGGGAGCAGGCCTGGTATGTATGGAGATGATAAGTGCCAAAGCGATTTTATATAAAAATAAAAATACAGAATCACTGCTGGAAATCCATCCGGATGAAGGAGCGGTTTCCCTGCAGTTGTTCGGCTCAGACCCTAAAATAATGGGAGATATGGCAAAACAGATAGAAACACGGCCTTTTTCTATATTGGATATAAATATGGGCTGCCCAATGCCGAAGATTGTCAATAACGGAGAAGGCTCTGCCCTTATGAAAAATCCCAAACTGGCCGGTGAGATTGTTTCGTCGGTTGTAAAGTCGATAAGTAAGCCTGTTACGGTCAAAATCCGCAGCGGTTATGATAAAGACCATATTAATGCGGTGGAGATGGCTAAGGTCATAGAAGACGCAGGTGCCAGTGCCGTTGCGGTACATGCCAGAACAAGGGAACAACTTTATGCAGGTGAGGCTGACTGGGAAATCATTGCCCGCGTAAAAGAGGCGGTTTCAATACCCGTTATTGGTAACGGGGACATTGTTGACGGTATAAGTGCGGCAAAAATGATAGAACGGACAAAATGTGACGGTATAATGATAGGACGCGCCGGAAGGGGAAATCCGTGGATATTCGGACAGGTAAGCGCATATCTTGAAAATGGCAGCGTTATACCCTCACCGGACAAAGAAGAACGTAAGAAAATGATGCTAAGGCACGCCGAAATGATGCTTGAATGTAAGGGCGAATATACCGGAATCCGTGAGATGCGCAAGCACATATCATGGTATACTGCAGGGATGCCACACTCCGCCAAACTAAGACAGGATATCAATTCTATGGAAAATTTTATCTCTTTAAAGGAATTAATAGAAAAAATGTAGCGTATATTCTCATATGGGAAACGAAACAATACTCTATTATGTTTTTGAAGAAACGGTTACGGGCCGTAAAAGAATTGTAAAACCACATTTCTGGCGGAAGATAAAGCCGCTTACCTTTGTGCTGGAGGAAGATGATCTATCGGTCATAACCATAATGATTCCAACGCTTGAGAAAGGATGGAAAAGGGATAAACTGCTTGGAGTAATGCAAGAAGGGATAGAGGCGTGCAGGGAATACCGGGGATATATAGGAAATGACAGGACTGTCATAAATAATGAGCTGCAACAGATATTATCATATGAGGATGATTTTAGCCCGGTATACTGGGAATTGACCAATATGCTTTTTGCAGATAAATTTATTGCGCCAAAACGTATGCCGGAAGTGGTTGTGCTTTTATTGGGAAATACTGTTTTTCCGGAAGAGCAGATGGAGAAGTTTACAGAAATGATGCAGCCCTGTTTCCCGTATATTAACCGGCTGACTGTTGTATATGGAATAGAAGATAATGATACGAATTACGGAGTAAATAATGAAGAAAACTACGAAATCAATCCTGAATCAGCAGATGAATCCGGTTATGCGGCAAATGAAAATAGAAACCGCATAGAAACTGCGATAGACGACTTGCTGGAAATGCTCTATTACGAATACGGTCTGGTAGGAAGAATATGGAAGGTCGACGGATACAAGCCCCAGCCCCCCGGGATAAGAAACGGTCAGTGTCCCATACTTTTTCTCGACTATGGTTATGAGGGAAAGCTGCCTTATAGTATGATGAGGAACGGTGGAACATATATAGATGTATTTTCCTCCGGAGAAAAAAAACGGCGTATAAATAATAAATGTTCGAAAATTTCATACTTGTCTCCGTTAAAATACCTTGACACCATGGTAAAAAGTGGGTATGATAAATTAGTTAATTAGGCATAATTTTGAACTCAACTTAAGATAAATAGAAAAATAAGGACAGGAAAGGACAGGTTGTCATGGAAGAAAAAAAGAATATTTTAACTTATGAGGGTTTAAGAAAATATGAGGATGAACTACATGAATTAAAGGTTGTAAAACGTCAGGAAGTTGCACAGAAAATAAAAGAAGCAAGGGAACAGGGAGACCTTTCCGAAAATGCGGAATACGATGCAGCAAAGGACGAACAGCGTGATATTGAGTCAAGAATTGAGGAGCTTGAAAAAATTCTGAAAAATGCCGAGGTTGTCGTTGAAGACGAAGTTGATCTTGATAAGATTAATATCGGATGTCAGGTAACTATTCTGGATATGGAATATGCAGAAGAGTTGGAATATAAAATCGTAGGTTCTACAGAAGCTAACAGCTTAAAAGGTAAGATTTCCAATGAGTCACCTGTAGGCAAGGCCCTGATGGGAAGTAAAATCGGTGACGTGGTAGAAGTAGAAACACAGGCAGGAACTTTACAGTATAAAGTGCTTATGATACAGAGATCTAATTAATGACACGCGTGTCACAAAACGAAAGGAATCATCTACTATGGATAATCAGCAGAACCGGAACAATGAACAGCAGGTACAGGACATAAACCAGCTTTTGAAAGTAAGACGTGAGAAACTGGCCGCCCTGCAGGAAAGCGGCAAGGATCCGTTTGTTATTACTAAATATGATGTGACCCACCATAGCCAGGAAATCAAGGATAATTTTGATGCTATGGAAGGACAGACTGTGTCAATTGCAGGACGTATTATGTCCAAACGTGTTATGGGTAAGGCATCTTTTTGTAATGTACAGGATTTACAGGGAAATATCCAGTCCTATGTGGCAAGGGACAGCGTCGGCGAAGAACCTTACGCCGATTTTAAGAAATATGATGTGGGTGATATCGTTGGAATTGAAGGCGAGGTATTCAGAACCAAGACCGGAGAAATTTCCATACATGCAGCCAAAGTAACTCTTTTATCCAAGAGTCTTCAGATCCTTCCGGAAAAATACCATGGTCTGGTAAATACCGATATCCGCTACAGACAAAGATACACGGACCTTATCATGAATGAGGAAGTGAAAAAGACATTTGTAATGCGTTCCAAGATTATCAGCTCCATCAGACGCTATCTGGATGGACAAGGCTTCCTTGAGGTGGAGACTCCTATGCTGGTAGCCAATGCCGGCGGAGCGGCAGCAAGACCTTTTGAAACACATTACAATGCGCTGGATGAGGATGTTAAGCTTCGTATTTCTCTGGAGCTGTACTTAAAACGTCTCATCGTAGGCGGTTTGGAAAGAGTCTACGAGATTGGACGGGTTTTTAGAAACGAAGGTTTAGACACCAGGCATAATCCGGAATTCACCCTGATGGAGCTGTATCAGGCATATACGGATTATAACGGTATGATGGACTTAACAGAGAATATGTTCCGCCACGTGGCACAGGAAGTGTGCGGCACTACCCTTATTTCATACGGCGGAGTGGAAATCGATTTAGGCAAGCCTTTTGCCAGAATGACAATGACCGAAGCAGTCAATAAGTATGCGGGTGTTGACTTTGATCAGATAAAAGATACCGAGCAGGCTAAGAAAATCGCGGATGAAAAGGGAGTTCACTACGAAGACAGGCACAAAAAGGGCGATATACTGAACCTGTTCTTTGAAGAATTTGTAGAAGAACATCTGGTGCAGCCTACCTTTATTATGGACCATCCGATAGAGATTTCACCGCTTACCAAGAAAAAACCGGATAATCCGGAACTTGTGGAGCGTTTTGAACTGTTTATTACCTGTCGTGAAATGTGTAATGCGTATTCCGAGCTCAACGACCCGCTTGACCAGAGGGAGCGTTTCAAGGCTCAGGAGGAGGCGTTTGCGGCAGGAGATGAGGAAGCAAACCATACGGATGAAGACTTCCTGAATGCACTGGATATCGGTATGCCGCCTACGGGTGGAATCGGGTATGGTATTGACAGGCTGGTTATGCTGCTTACCGACTCTCCGGCGATAAGGGATGTTTTGTTGTTCCCGACAATGAAATCACTCGATAAATAAATGCTGTATTTATGCGGATATGAACGGCTTTTTCTGTACCAAAAAGCCGTTTTTGAACCAATTTTGAACCAAATTTAATAACTTTTTTGAAGATTTATGTAGAGTTTCCGCGGAATGGTGTAGACTATTCTGCGGAATTTATTAATTATTTTAATATAATAAAGTTATAAAAATATAAGCAATAAAAGCATTTATATATTAAATTTAATTTATAATTTAATGTAGGAAATTAGTAAAAATTGATAAAAATGAATATTGATATTAATAGGATGAAGAGGAGTATTCTGCTAGCCGGAATGCTCCTTAATTTATTTTAGGAGGAACATAGCAGATGAATGTAAAAACTTTTTGTTATGGAAGGGGAGAATACATATGAAATTTAATACCGACCTTGTAAAAACAAATGCAGTATTTAAGGTATATATAACACCAGATGATGTAAATGATTATATGCGCGATTCCACAGAATTTGGCAAGATCATATCTCGTAAAGTAAAAGAAGTAAATAAGGAATTAACCGCAAATGTCGTTGAGAATATTGCCGTAGTTAATATATGCTTTAATCCCGATATTCCTCATTTTATTCAATTTGGTATGATAAAGAAAATTGGAAATAATGCATATGCAGCTTATACCAAGGAAGATATTCCTTATTTGTTATATCGAATGAAATTCTTTACCAATATAAATGCATTTATGATCAAGAGGCTGAGAAAAGTATTGTATTTTCCGGAATTTCTTGGAGAAATAAAATATACCACAAAAAATGTTTTAAATACCATCATAGAGAGGAATTTTGAATGAAGATGTAGGAAAGGGGACGAATAAAGATATGGATTTGAAAAGTATGGACAAATTGGAACAGTCAAAGGCATTGGTAAATGGATTACGGGATACGATGTACTATCTTGAAACAGCAAAACAAGACAAGGTAATACTCATTACTATTCTCAGCACATTTGAAGCAGTGCTTGAGAAGATCTATTTGATACTTGAAGAAATTGAGAAAAAGGAGAAAGTGAAAAATGATGACAGAAAATGAAAAAGGGATATTTGATATTATTACGAAAAATCTCATCAATGAAAGGCTGGACAAGACTATACTAAATAATGCAGAGTACATAAAAATACAGAAGAAAAAAAGTGAATGCTATAAGAAATTTGAGAGATTGAATTTAGTACACAATGAACGTATAATCATAGACCGGCTTATTTGCGCTAATACTGAATGTGGATCATGCTATGGAGAATTGATGTACAAACAGGGATTTTATGATTGTGTATCACTATTTAAGGAATTGGGTTTAATTAAGACTTCTTAAAGTATTAATGTGATTCAGGATGTGGCGGGGATTGAGGCAGTCGGGGAGCTTCGTGATGCAGGGAATGCCTGTCACGTTATCTTCTTGACCTTTTCCGAAGCGTATGCGCTAGAGGCATTTTCTCTGGATGCAGACCAATACCTGTTAAAGCCGGTGGCACAAGAAAGACTGTTTTCTGTACTGGATAAGATTTTAGGAGCCATATTTGAGCAGCGCAGGTTCGTGGCCGTTAAGATTGAAGACCAGGTACGTCGGATTATGGTGCGTGATATAGTATATTGCGAGGCACATTATAAAAACCAGCATATTTTTTTGGTGGACAGTTCTAATATATGTCTGCGTATGTCTATGAAAAAATTGGAGGAGATGTTCCTGCCTTATGATGAGATTGTCAGGATTGGCAGAGGCTGTATCGTCAACCTGAACCATGTGGAGAGTCTAAAGGAGCAGATTGTAAGGCTTGATAATGGAAAGCGCCTGAGTTTGTCCAAAGGTGCCTATCAAGTATTAAAAAAGAGTTTTATCGCATTATATGGATAATATCTAAGAACGAATTTAACATAGAACGGTTATATATATGGAAAATGGACGGCTCCCCCTAATGTCAGAAAATACAGTTTGTTCCCCCAAAAATGCGGTTCATTCCTTGGAGGTTGCCAAAAAGTAAAAAAATTGATATAATAAATGTCCAAAATTTTGAAATTTTAGACATTTTTGATGAAAATATTGTTATAATGAAGCCAATAAATACAGTAGAGAAAAAGAAAGGCAGGACTTTACATGAAATACATTATTATTTTGACTGCGATTGTATCAGTC
>JAFLTH010000012.1 GCA_022510525.1 Lachnospiraceae bacterium
TTATGGGGTATAGCAAAAAACTATATAATGTATTGGGGGTTACAAGTGTATAATATCATAGCCCTAAAAACAGCACAATACCAAGGATTCACAAATATTACAAATTTGCTAAGCGTTTTTTATGCAATTTATACAATAATTTTGAGATTATTCAAATAATGCCTCAAATTCAGTCCGGTTAATCCTTTCTTTTTCAAGTAAGAGTTCAGCGCATCTGTGGAGAACAGATTCATGCTTCATAATGATTTCTTTGGCTTCCTTGTAGCATTCGTCAATAATGCTCTTAACCTCTTTATCGATTTCTCCCGCAACAATTTCACTGTGGCTCTTGGCATGCGCAAGATCTCTTCCAATAAATACTTCGTCATCATCGTTGTCATAATTTATCACACCAATATTTTCCGACATTCCGTATCTTGTAACCATCCTGCGGGCAACCTTGGATGCTTTCTTAATATCGCTGTAAGCTCCGGTGGTAATATCGTCAAAGATAATCTCTTCCGCAATACGTCCGCCCAGTGATACCATGATATCCTCTTTCATTTTGCCCTTAGTAAGGAACATCTCGTCTTTCTCAGGCAGCGGCATCGTATACCCTGCCGCACCGATTCCGGTAGGGATTATGGATACCGTATACACAGGTCCCACATCCGGAAGTACATGGAACAAAATAGCGTGTCCGGCTTCGTGATATGCGGTAATCTTTTTCTCCTTATCGGAAATAATACGGCTCTTTTTCTCGGCACCTATACCGACTTTAATGAAGGCCTTCTTAATATCCTCCTGCTTAACATAAACCCGTCTATCCATTGCCGCATTGATTGCCGCCTCATTTAACAGGTTTTCCAGATCCGCGCCGGTAAAGCCTGCGGTTGTCTGTGCAATCTGTTCCAAATCCACATCATCACCCAGCGGTTTGTTTCGGGCATGAACCTTCAATATATCCTGCCTGCCTCCTACGTCCGGTGAGGCAACGCTTATCTTCCTGTCGAAACGTCCGGGTCTTAAAATAGCGGGATCCAGAATATCTACACGGTTGGTAGCCGCCAAAACTATAATACCTTCGTTTGTACCGAAACCATCCATTTCAACCAGCAGCTGATTCAAGGTTTGCTCCCTTTCATCATGGCCGCCGCCCATACCGGTTCCTCTGCGTCTTGCCACGGCATCAATTTCATCAATAAAAACTATACAGGGTGCATGTCTTTTTGCTTCCGCAAACATATCACGTACACGGGAAGCTCCGACACCGACAAACATCTCTACGAAATCAGACCCCGAAATACTAAAGAACGGTACGTTTGCTTCACCCGCTATCGCCTTGGCAAGCAGGGTCTTACCTGTACCCGGAGCACCTTCCAACAATACTCCCTTAGGAATTCTTGCTCCTACCCTTGTAAACTTACCCGGCTCTTTCAAAAATTCCACGATTTCTTCCAGTTCTTCTTTTTCTTCCTTTAAGCCGGCAACATCCCCCAGGCCCATTTTATTGTCACCGAGAGAAAGCCTTGCACGGCTCTTTCCGAAATTCATCATCTTACCGCCGCTATTGCCGGACGAATTCTGAGAATTGAACATTACAAAGAAGAACACACATATGGTCGTAACCAGCAGTATCGGGAACACACTGTTAAGAAACCAGTTTTCCTCCGGAACCGATTCTACAACCGGATCAAGCCCGTAACCTCTGATAAGGTTTTCTATTTCAATAACATCTGTTACGTAAAGAACCCTCTCCTCTCCGGTCTTTAACGTAATCTTTACGGAACCGGTGGGAGTCTCTTTATTGGGGCTGATCTTGGCTATCGCAACATTTTCATTTTTCAGCTGGCTTTCAAATTCTCCTTTTGTATAATTATTCCCCTGTATCCTCAGTGTTCCGATCCACACGGTAAAAAGGAGCAGTCCTATAATTATGACAAAATATAAATAGAAACTTTTATTATTCTTATTCAAAGTAAACCTCTTTCTCTAATAATTAATTTAGTACCCTATATAAATTCTCTTTTATTATTTGTTAATCAAATTTAACCGCGCCGATATATGGCAGATTCCTGTAACGCTGGGCATAATCCAAACCATATCCTACAACAAACTCATCCGGTATGCTGAAGCCGATATAATCAGCTTCTATATCGACTATTCTACGCTCAGGCTTATCCAATAACGCACACAATTTTACATCGGCTGCGCCCCTGTCTTTGAGCAGCTCTTTCAGATATTTAAGCGTCCTTCCGGTATCTACGATATCTTCTACAACAATCACATGCCTGTTCTCGAGAGGTTCTTCTATGTCCTTTTTAATCTTAACCTCTCCGGAAGACTCCGTATCACTTCCGTAACTGGAAAGCGACATAAAATCAATTGACACCGGAACCGTAATCCGCTTGGCAAGTTCGCACATAAAAAAACTTGCTCCCTTTAATATACATATCAAATGTATACTTTTTCCGGCATAGTCCCTACTGATTTGCTCACCCATCTTCCGGATTCTTAAATCAACCTCTTCTTCGGATAACAAAACTTCCACTCGTTCAGCCATTATCATTCTCCTTAAGCCGTACCTGTAAGATACGCTTTGTACTTTCATCCACCTTGTAATACTGGCTTATGCGATACCCCGGTACCCACAGGATATGCGGTCCGTCTGCCAGTAAGTATATACTGTCTCGCTGCATCTTGGGGATTTTTTCATTAATCATATATTCCTTTACGGATTTCTTTCTAAGGGTGCTGTCTATAGTAAGATAATCTCCCGTTTTTCTCGTCCTTAAAACTAAAACCCCTGTTATTTTATCACAATCAAACCATTTAGTATATGTTTTTTGCGGAATAATTTGGTCTTTTTTGTAAAAAAACTCATTTTTTTCCAAATATTTAAACTCCAGGGTACCCAGACCGGGTACCTCTGTTTCACCCGGAACAAGGACGGAACGCTGCGGACAGGTTTCCGATATCTGCGTTAAACCGTTGGATTTTTCTGCTTTTTTTAAAATAACAAGTGTATCATATTGTTTATATGCAGTCAGCCCGTAAGGAAGAAAAAGCTCTTTACTCCCGCCTTTAGAACTTATCTCCATAAGTGCGGCAATATGTTCTTTGGTTATATCTTTTCTATGGGGGGTAAGCATTTCCATACAGTGGAGCAGAATCATTTTTTGCAAAAAAGGCTCTTCCTGCCGGAAGATATTCAAATCAAGTGTAAGCCCGTCATTCTCATCATCTTCAATCTGCACGCTTTTCTCTTGGAGCTCATACGTACATCTTTCATATGCAAGCAAAGTCTGTTTCCGTATATAATCTTCCGTCTCAGCCAAAACATCGGCGGCATCCGATATGTGTGCAACGGAATTCTTACTTATCTGCTCTTCCGCAAACGGAAGTATGTGGTGTCTGATCTTATTTCTTGTATAAGTATCATCTTCATTGGTACTGTCTATGCAAAACGCGATGTTTCTTTGTTCCAGCCAGGTCTCGATTTCGGCTCTCCCCAGACATAGAATGGGTCGGATGATATTATCTCTCACCGACCGGATACTTCCCAGGCCTTTAAGCCCACTGCCACGAAAAAGGTTAAACAGCATTGTTTCCGCCTTGTCATTTTTATTATGCGCAACGGCAATTTTGTAAGCCGTTCTATCCCTCACCTTGACTTTATTTGTTTCATGCACCTCTTTCAAAACATCCTCAAATGCCTGATATCGCAGCCTTCTCCCTGCTTCCTCGGAAGAAAGTCCCATTTCTTTTGCATATCCCAACATATCCACTTGTCTGAGATAGAATGGAACTCCTAACTTATTACACAGCTCTTCTACGTATGCAGCATCTTTATCGGCATCCTCACGCAGGCCATGATGCACATGGACTGTAACCAGATCAAAACCAAGTTCTTTAGACAACTCAGACAGCATGTACAAAAGACAGACCGAATCCGCCCCGCCGGAAACACCTGCCAAAATGACATCTCCGCCCATAATCATCTGCTGCTGCTCAATATATTTTTTTACTTTAAAATAAATATCTTCTGTTATTTTATTTGCCATAATTTTATTCCTGGTTATGCCTTAGTTTATAATACAAATGTATATATATCGGGATTCCCAATAATAATATCACATTTTTATGAATACTTCCATATCCCTATGACCAGCACTGTCATATCATCACGTATCTGCCCCATACTCTGGCGTATGCAGTAACCCAGAATCTGATTTGCAATCTCGGAGGGATTGGTATGATATATCCTTGATATAATTTCCGGCAAAAATTCTTCCGCGCCACCCTGGGCAAGTGCGTCCAGTATACCGTCGGAGAGCATTACCACATAATCACCGTCCTGTAGCTGCCTGTGCATAGTCTCAGGTTCTATATGCTGGAAAATCCCAAGCGGCAGATTCCTTGCGGAAAGCCTGTCCACAATGTCGTCGCGCTTTATATAAGTATGTGCAGCTCCGACTTTAACAAAGTCACAGGCTCCCGTGTAAAGATCAAGCTCGCAGACATCCATAGTGGACATATTTTTTTCTTTTTCGCCAACAGCCAGGGCTCCGTTTATAATCTGAATTGCCGTTTCCTTTCTAAAGCCGGACTCTATGAGCCTTTCCATCATTTCTATAACCCGCTCCGATTCTTCGCAAGCCTGTTCTCCTGAGCCCATTCCGTCCGATAGAATCGCAACAACTTTACCAGACTCCATTTCACAAACAGAATAATTATCCCCGGAAACCTTCTCTGTCTCTTTAACGGCTCTGGCAAAACCTGTCAGAATATGAAATTGAGGTTCCTCTATAAAATGATATGTACTCCATTCCTTAACCATAAACAGCGGTTCGCTTTTAGACGCCCGAATCCGGATATTCATTGCAACCGATAATAAATCTGCCACATCCTCTATGATAATACTTTCCTTTAGCTGGCTTTTCATTGTAAGACTAAGCTCAATATGACCGTCTTCATTCTCCAGAATCAAAAAGTCTTTAAGTAAGATACCGGACTCTTTAAGATATCTGGATATCCGCCTGTACTTCCGCTCACCCAGCGGATGGTATTTATATGCCTCACCTGCGACGTCCGACATTATAAAGGACATTTCTTTTAGGTGATCTGCCAAAAGGCTCTTACTTTCATTTAGCTTTTTCTGCCAGAGATATTCCTGTCTGCTTTTGCCATCCTCTGAAAAATCTTCTAAATTGCTTTTTTCTTCAAAAAGCCCGGCAAGTTCCCGAAACGACTCCGCATAACCGAGAAGTTTCTGCCTGCCATATTCCGGTATTATAGATATAATATTTTCGTCTTTTATCTCTGACAGCTTTTTCATCACACTATGCCTCCTTATAGTTCGTATTAACAATTATATGTGGAGGTTGTCCATGTTATGACAGAATTTATTATATAAAAAAGCAGATTCCGGATATTTAATAATCCAAAACCTGCTTAATTCTCATCTTTAAAAATAATCTCGCCTTCATACACTAACCCTAATTTGTCCTTTGCCACTTCTTCAACATACTTCTTGGTCTGTGTATATTTTCCGTATTCTTCAATTTCTTCGGTACGTGCCTTTTCTGCATCAATTTCTGTCTGAAGCTGTGCTACTTTAATATCATAGACTTCTTTCTTCTCTCGCAGCTCCACACTTTTGACCGCTACCACCACCAGCATCATCAGCACTACCATTGTCACCAGAATCATGGCCAGCCGATTCTGCCGCTTTTTACGATATGCTACTTTCCTTGCCATTGTACTTCTCCAATACATAAATTTCCAGCTTACAATTTTCATTGTTTACATAAAACCATTTTAAACATTTTTATGCAAACCGTCAACTTATTTTTAATGAAATTTCGCAATTTTCTTAATTTCTTTTTAATAAAGACTGCCAGCGTCTTAAGTTTTAATAACAGCCATTTTAGCGGCTTTACTATAACTTGTAGTACCTTAAATATCAACCACATTATCTTGTATATGCATGTTGACATAATATGTACGAACTTCATACCAATCAGCAATTTATACACCGCCATACCAATTACGGCACCTATTACAGTAAACCATCTCAGTATACCGTTATTTTCCCGGTACAGCATATAAAAAACACCGATGCCGCAGGCAAGCCAGAAAATAAGATCCTCTAATGATATCCACAGAGAATTATGCTTTATAAGCTTTCTTAGTATCAGAAACCAGTCATAGACAAAGGTAATGACTATTCCCATAATTGTTGAATGCAGAAAAAAGGAAACTTCATTTATGATATCCTGACTCATATATCACCTACTTAAACAGCCTTGAAAGCAAAGATTCTCCCTTAGCGCCATATCCGGCAGTCTCTGAGTACGTAAGACTGTCTATCCTTCCGTCTATGTCTACTTCCCCTTTGTCCAAAGACAGTCTGCTTACATGCAACTCATTTCCCTTTATCATCAACATTCCCTGTTCCGTTTCCAATAGAATCTCATTGACGTCAAAAGATAATACATCATTAACTCCGCTGATAGTACATGTCCTTCTATTGGTAAGCATCAGTTTATGGGGTCTTTTATTAATATTGTTTAAATCCTCCATACATACCTCCCTAAAATAGCTTCCAGTTAAATGTATGCATGGGGCGCAGTATTTATCACAAATTTATGATAAATAGCGGAACAATTCCTTTGCCTCTTCTTTTCGTACGGTTTCCTGAATATCCAGCACCTCCACTTTAACTTCCTTATTGCCAAACTGAATAGTGATTATATCACCCTGTTTAACATTTGCGGAAGCCTTTGCAGGTTTATCGTTGATAAAAACCCTGCCTGCATCACAAGCCTCATTTGCCACCGTACGACGTTTAATAAGGCGCGAAATTTTTAAATATTTGTCTAATCTCATATTACTCTCCCATTCTTCGTCTTTAAGAAAAAAAAGAACCTGTAAATGCATAAGCATTTACAGGTCCCTGTTCTTCAGTATTAAAACTGCAAATTAGTTAAGAGAATCCTTTAAAGCCTTACCTGCTTTAAACTTAGGTGCCTTAGATGCAGGAATCTTCATAACTGCACCGCTCTGAGGATTTCTTCCTTCTCTTGCTGCTCTCTTGGTAACTTCAAAGGTACCAAAACCTACTAACTGTACTTTCTCGCCCTTCTTAAGTTCTGCAGCAACAACATCTGTGAATGCCTTTAATGCTTTTTCTGCGTCTTTCTTTGATAAGCCTGCCTGATCAGCCATAGCTGCTACTAATTCTGCCTTGTTCATTTTATTTCCTCCTCTTAAATGAGTTTACAGATTTTAGAAGTTTCTCTTTTGAAACAACTACATATAGTTATAAAGTTTTTTTAGCTCGTTGTCAAGGCAAAAATACCCATTTTATCAATTTAAATTAAATTTTTTTAATTTTTTGAGGATTTTTGCTATTATGTTAACTAATTATCGGTCTTTTCTTTATTCTCATTATCTTCATTTCCACTCACAGTGCTGTCAGAAGAACCCGTCTTGGATGAATCCGAAGATGTAAAATCCTCAGAAGTACTGCTGCTGCCTTCACTCCTGGACGTCGAACTCTTTGAAGAACCGCTTTTTGAACTGCCGGAGCTGCCGGAGCTGCCGGAGTTGCTCGAGCTTCCGGAACTGCCGGAGCTTTCTTTTACCAAATCGGTAAATGAATAAGTAATGTCCTGACCGTCATCATATAAGTAAATGGTATAACTCTTGGACTGATATCCGGCCTTTCTCAAGGCTATCGTATGACTTCCGGTTACTTTTGTAAAGTTCACAGGACATACGCCCATATAACTTCCGTCCATATAAACTTCCACACCTACAGGAGCATCTATATAAACCTGATTCTCCGTTACCGCACTCTGAACATCGTTCTCATCATCGGTCTTACCGCTGTCATTGCCGCTGTCGTCTCCTGTTGTGTCTTCGTCTTCTCCCTGCTCCATAGTAAAACTGAGGCTGGCATACTCGGAACCCACCTGAATATATTTAGCCATTGTCTTATAGCCTTCGGCTTCTAACTTAACACGATGGATTCCATAGGAAAGCTCCACTTCCTTGCTTATATCTACTACATCACCGTCAATCGTAACAACTGCATCTACCGGATCTACCGAAAATACTATCTTTCCAAGCTTGTCCTGCACAATATCAAGCTCTCCTACATTCAGCACTACTTCCTTGTTTCTTTCAATTACTACATTTTTTACAGTGCTTGCATTACCATTGGAGAGACTTACCTCATAACTTCCCTCGGGTACGGTAAGCATCATATTTTCAGTAATCTGTGTCACAACAGCATTGCCGACCTCAATCCATCCGCCTAACAGTGCCTGGTCATTGGTAAGACGGAGATAGCCATGACCCTTTTCTACCTTAATACTGCATATTTTATGGTCAATGCCGCTTATTGTAAGCACATCCTTATTTACAACATCCATAACCTCGGTACGTTTGCCCTCGGACAGTACAACCACTTCATCCGGCAGGGAATATGTATTGGAGCCGATGCTTGCCGTCTTATTTAAGCCCCCGAGATTGTAATTTTCTATATTACTGAATTCCCATGACCGGGGAGACAACTGTACACTTGCCAGCCTTTTCTTACTTTTTAAAAAGGTAATATCAACAATATCCCCCGCTTCAATCTGGGACATTGACATTGATTTTTCATATTTATCCTTGACATATGTTGTTCCGTCATAAGATAAGGTATACTGTCTGCCGGTGGCAATATTCATAAAGGTCACATATCCGATATCCGATGCCACCGAAAGGACCACTGCGGTATCCGCCGAATCATAACTTCCAATCTCAGCCACAACAAATTCAGTGCCCAGTTGTTTCCGTTCGCTTTCTTTGGCCATCCCCACATTGCTTGCCTGTGAAGTACAACCTGTAATAATCAATGTTAATATCATAACAAGTGTTATGGCTGATATTAATCTCTTGTACATTATGATAATCCTCCATTCTTACTCAACCTGCAACGTTTAGTGCTAAAGCAATTTATGAAAAACTGTTTTCAGAAAATCCGATTTTTCATTTTCCTGTGCAAGAAGTTTCTCCAATTTCTCCATGTTGCGGTTGGGAATCCATGCTTTTCCGGAATTGTAATAAAAGTTAACAATCTTCCAAAACTTCTCCGGATAAGCAAAACGGTAATATAACTTCATATAATCTTTTTCCGATAAGGTTCTTTCTGAATTATAAGCTTCAAGAAGCGAATCTCCAATCTTAAGTGACCAGTTATTTTTCTCTAAAAGCTTACGCATAAAAAGGTATAAATCCCTGACCGTATCGTCTCTTACACATTTTTCAAAATTAACAAGGGCCATTCCGTCCGATGTCTGTATAATATTATGATACTGGTAATCGCCGTGACATACAATAGGAAATTCTTCCCGATTGTCATTTTTTTCATTTTCTATATAATAACGCATTTCCTCGGTAATCTGCAACGCAATATCAAGAAAATAATCGTAATGCTCCGTAAGAAAGATCTCAAACGGTGTTTTCTGGCTTTTTGTACGCAAAAAACGCCGTACTTTTTTAAGCTCTCTGTTATGCTTTTCATATTCTTTCTCAATATGAAATACAGGCTGGGAAACAAAGTCCTCCCATGAAGATAAATCGGCACAGTTATGTAATTTTGCAAGCAACTGCACCGCCTGCCTGCATTCCTCAAGCTCCCGGTTATTACATTCTTTTCCCTCAAAATAACTTTTTACAATATAAGGAATCCTATCCTGATCATAGACGATGAGTTCACCTTCTCTTGTCTTCAGAATAGACTCCGCCATCCGGAAACCTGCTTCCCTGATATGATTTAACAACGTATCCTGAAAATTAACTTTATTTATAGGTCCGCTGTATTCTTTCAAAATAAATAATCCTTTATCCGACTCACAAAGAATAGCACCCCTGCCTTTCCAGGTGCGGCTTATTTCAATGTCATAATAGTCAAATAAACTGACAGCCCTGTCATTCACGACAATACCTCCCATAACCCCGTCTATCCTATATTATGATAAGGTATGGAAAAGTATGATTTTTTTGTCGGTTAATCTTTAAAGGGCAATTGGGAAAGAAGATACCCCTTATTATTACACTCAGGGTTTTCCAATACAAGCTCCAGTAATTTCTTAAGAGTTTCACCAATTTCACTGCCCGGCTTCATCCCCATTGCAATCAGGTCATTACCGGTTACTGCAAGATCTTTTAATGATAAGCATTCTTTTCTTTCCAGTATCCGTTCATAAATTGCTTTAACTGCTTCCAGTTTTTTAAGTTTCTCGTCTCTTTCATAATCACTCTGTGCCATTATATCGGCATATTGTACCGGAAACAACAGTGGAAAGATATCTTCTCCTATACGATTTATGCTGCGTCTGACACTCTTAGCATCAGGCGCCGGTTTATGGTCATGATATCGTACCAGTTTTCTGACTTTATAAATTGTATCATTATCAAATTTAAGTCTTTTCAGTATCTTAACGGCCATTTCCTCGCTAACAAGTCCATGCCCGTGATTATGCGTGATTCCGTTTTCGTCAATCAAGAGCGTCTGTGGTTTGCCAAAATCATGAAACAACATTGTTAATCGAAGTACCTTATCAGGTTCCACATACGCCAGACTATGTAAAATATGTTCTCCCACATCATAACAATGGTGAGGATTGTTTTGCTCAGTCTCCATACAGATGTCAAATTCCGGAAGAACATATGCGGTAATTCCGGTTTCATATGCAACCCGTAAGAAATCCGGGTGATCCGAGACAAGCAGCTTGACCAATTCTGTCTGTATACGTTCTGCGCTGATATTATTAAGTGTTGGTGCAAGTTCTTTAATAGCCGCTTTGGTTTCATCTTCTATGACATATCCCAGCTGTGCCGAAAAGCGAACCGCTCTCATCATTCTCAGTGCATCCTCACCAAAACGCTCCCTTGCATCACCGACGCAGCGGACTATACCCTTCTCTATATCATCTATACCGCCAAAAAGGTCAATCAGTCCGTCTGTTTCATTATAGGCCATCGCATTGATGGTAAAATCACGGCGCCGTAAATCCTCTGCCAAATCTGACACAAATGTCACTTTTTCGGGGTGGCGGCTGTCCGTATATTCACCATCAATGCGGTAGGTTGTCACCTCAAAGCCTTCTTTTTCAATCATAACAGTGACGGTTCCATGCCGGATTCCCGTATCTATTGTCCTGTCAAAAAGGCTCTTTATCTCCTCAGGCCTGGCCGATGTTGTAATATCCCAATCATCAGGCTTCCTTCCCATAACGGAATCCCTGATACAGCCGCCCACAGCATAGGCCTCATAACCCGCTGTTTGAATTGCTTCTATAATATAATGCACTTTATGTGGTAACTGTATCTGCATGAAAAACTCCATTTCTTAATTAATATGGTCTCCAAATGTTCCGGAAGGTTTATCCAAATCAGGCACATCATCTTCCTCAACTATTGATGCTTCCATTCTGTCTATCGTATCTTCCGATAATACACTTCTATTTCTTTCTATATATTCTTTCTTTTCGTCATCTGTCATATTGGAAAATCTGTCCTGTTTCATCAGGTTGTCCATAGCTACAAATCCAAGATCAAGGTATAAACCTTCAAAATTATTATAATCCATAGTAATTCATCCCTTTCTGTATTTTAGTCTGTACTGCAAATTCTGTACTTTGCAACAACGGAAATTATGCTTTGCGAGCTTTCCATTGCCATAAATTTAGGGTATACAGAAAGATTTGAATTTATACTTTGCAAAAATTATTATATCCGCAATTATTTATAAATACAATCTTAATTATTTCTTTTTTTAATATCGTCTTCTCCGGTATTACAAATCCCTATAAAAATTAAAAAGCGCTTGAGAAATATAATGACAAAAATTATCTCGTATAGTATATTCTAACTATACCGATCTGTAAGAACGTAAGATACAAAAGAAAGGAATAACTTTATGGATTTTCTGTATTTATTAGAAGGTATACGTACGCCTGTTATATCTGTAATTATGTCTTTTATCACCTATTGCGGTGATGAAACTTTTTTTATGGTCCTGGCTCTCACGATATTCTGGTGTATCAATAAGCGCGATGGATACTATGTTTTTACGGTAGGTTTCCTGGGGATGGCAGGCAATCAATTCCTAAAGCTTTTGTTTCGGATTCCGCGCCCCTGGGTACTGGACCCGGACTTTACGATTGTGGAAAGTGCCCGCGCAGGTGCAACCGGTTATTCCTTTCCGTCCGGACACACACAGAACATTGTAGGAACCATGTCCTGTGTGAGCTTAATGACCCGGCAGAAAAAAATCCGCATCGCCGCCATTGTCCTGATGATTCTGGTACCGTTTTCCCGGATGTATCTTGGCTGTCATACGCCGCTTGACGTGGGAGTGTCTTTCATTTTGGCGCTTGCACTGGCTTTTATACTGCGTCCCGTGATAGTAAAAAGCGAGGAGAAGCCATATTTGTTATGGGTGCTTCTGTTTATAGCACTCGTGGTAGGGCTGCTTTATTGGGCTTTTATAGCTTTTTACAGCTTTCCTGCAGATATAGATGCAGAGAATCTCTACTCAGGTACGAAAAATGCCTATACATTATTGGGATGCCTCATGGGCTTTATAGCTGCCAAAGCACTGGATGACCGTTTTATCCATTTCCAAGTGGAGGCTGTATGGCTGGCCCAGATATTAAAGACATCCCTGGGATTTGTTCTGATAACCGCCATAAGAGCCGGTCTGAAATATCCGCTACAGGCAATTATGCCGGAATTTCCGGCTGCTGCCATACGTTATTTCTTCATGGTATTTTTTGCCGGAGCCGTCTGGCCATTGACATTTCCATGGTTTGCAAAGCTGGGGGAGAAGTTAATCGTAGAATAGCAGCTCATCAAATACATCTATGGAAAGCTTACCAAGCTCCTTAACTTCCGAGCCCTCAACTTCAAACCAGCCACTGTCTCCGTCAGCGCCTTCCACATATACCCATGAAAAGGTGCTGTCGGTTCTTAAGAACTTCACTACCTGGGGCTTAAGCATATGGCTTTCGCTGTTTTCGTCCGGCATACTATGAACAGGAAGCGGCTCCTTCAAGGTTATATCGTTTTGAGTTAAAAAATCATAGGTGTCATGGGTAGTGCGGTTTAATTGACCACTTTGGTCAATGCTCCAATCCGCATTTACACGGTCCGTCTGAATCACGTCATGACGTTCTTCTCCGTATATAACACCGTTTTTCAATAAACAGCCTCTTATATCGTCAGCAAAAGAACCTACAAATTTAATCTCACCATTATCATAAGTATACAAAGTTGTCATAGGGTCTCCGCTTGGTCCGTCTTCATATAATGCCAGAATAATCCTGCTGCCGTCGGGACTATATGCAAAGATATAGTTATTCAGATTCTCACCAAAACAGTTTCTCTGGGCATCTCCTATTTTTAATATAAAATCGATATAATCATAAGTGATACTATTTCCGGGTGTGGAATATATAGATATCTTCTCCGTTTTCCCATCACCATCCATATCAATATAAGAATAGGTTTCCGTATGAGCGCGGTTAGATACGTCTATCAGGGTATCGGGATTATTCAATATCTGTTCCCTCAAAGCCTTTCCGTAATCATTCCGTTCCCGCTCATCCAATTCCGATACCGCCTTATTGTTCCAGATGTTCCTATCCAGTGCCGTAACTCCCGTATTAATAAGCGGCATAGAATAGTATTCTTCATTCTCTCCGTACAAATCCATATATCCGCTATGAATACTTAAATATGTAAGCGGAAACAGATTATTAGCCTCCTGGCCGAGTTTGAAGGTTTCCGTGTCATATTCTCCGGTCTTTATATCCAGAACACAGATGGTATCCTGCGCATAATCCAAATCCCCTTCACGATAGGTAGTGCTTTCGGGAAAATACATTTTACCGTCACGCACCGTAAATACTGTACCCTCAGGAATATATCCCGGATAAATGCACTTAAGTCCGCTCCTATCCAGTCTGTATATTCCATACTGGCTGGTCTGAATATAAACATCATCCTCCCCACCGCTCTCGTAAAGCTCCAGCTGGTACGTATTGTATACCTGCCTCATCATTCTGTCTCCGTCTTCCAAAGGCGCCCACAGGCCCTGACTGCCTTCGATCAATTCCATAACAATTTCTATACTGGAGCCATCCTCCGCAAAGGTATAGGTAACCATAGCCCTGCTGTCCTCACCTGCATTGGAAAGCGCTTTAAGCCACGGAATATCCATACCTTCCACTCTCGCAGGTATCAAATCGGTAATCGCACTGCCTTCTCCTTCTCCCAGATGCAGCAGCTTGACAGCCGCCGTCACAGGATCGGTATACTGCTCATAATATTCGGGATTGGTACCGTTCATCAAATGCTGCATGATAAACATATAAAATGAAGATGTATAACCTGTATTTACATATCCGAAATCATAACTGTCTTTTCCGTACAGCTCTTCAAACTGCTCTCTGGTATTTATTGAATAGTATTCTTTAAGTTCTTTATGCTCAATATAATAGAGTCCGTCCTGCTCGACGGTCTGTATTTCTTCATCGGCAATATAAATCTCCGGCACGGAAGTATTCATATAGTAACGTATGACTGTACGTTTATCACCGCCCCTGCGTATGTCATATCCGTAATCCCAGGGCCAGGGACTGGATAAGCCAAAAGTAATACCGCCGTCTTCAAGTTCATTAACCATATCCCACGCCACAAACTCTTCCTTATCCGCTGCCAGTTCGTATAATTTTTGACCATTTCGGTCAACAAATGCTCTTGCCCATGTGTCCAATGCTCTGTCTTCCGTGTCATGTTCGATTTCAGTAAGTCCTGCTTCTTCTATATTTTCTGCATTTTTATTATTACTGTCTGCTTCGACTTCATCTGAATTTTCTTTTCTTAAGTTTTCCTGCTCCGTATCTGCATTTTCTGCATTTACACCTGTACGTGTAGTAAACAGGGCAATACTCACCACTGAAAGTATCATTATACCCAAGGCTATACTCCAGCGTTTTGCATTTTTATAAGAAAGAACATTTTTAATCCGCTGCTTTACATTGTTTTCACCAAAGGTCAAGGGCGTTATGGCTATTCTTTTTTTGCCCTGTGCAAAATTCAAAAGGGACTGTGAATACTGCTTCTTTATATCCGCTCCCATGGTTTTGATTACTTTTTCATCACAAGACATTTCCATATCGCGCTCAAGGAAGTAAAAGGCAATCCATACAAAAGGATTAAACCAGTAAAGCGCGGTCAGGATAAAGGAAATGTTTTTGATTATATAATCTTTTCTATTAATATGTACGTTTTCATGACAGATTATATATCTTTGCTCATCTTCCTCCAGACCATCCGGAATATAAATTCTTGGATGAATAATACCCAGAGTAAAAGGCGTATTGATAGAATTGCATATATACACATTTTCATTCAAAAGTACAGAGTTTTTCAGTGTTTTACGCACTTTAAACAAAGCATAGGTATTATATCCCATAATAATAACAATCCCGGATATCCAGATTATAAGCAGTGCTACTATAATATTTATCAATTTTTGATTAGTATTTTCCATCCGAATCACAGGCGGATACATGCCATTATAGTTATTATTACCCCGCATACTATTATCATAGGCATTATTATTATCGGAAGTAATGGGTAAATTGGAAACAATACCATTATCACTCTCTTGCTTAGAAGTCTCAGCTTCCGTATGCATCTTAAAATCAGCCTGCTTTGAGATCATTTTATCCATATTATTACTTTCTGTATTGTTATTAGGATAAAATATATCCTCCATCCACTCTGCAACTATCTTCTGAGATGGCATAATTCCAAAATCAGTCTCCAATGCCACCGGACACAAAAGCCTGACAAATACCAGTATCCATAATATGTATGAATAAATCTTTGGAAGTCTGTTCATTGCAAGCCTGATTGCCAACACCAGAACCACTGCCATTATGATTTGAAATTGTAATAAAATCATATTGATCATCTCTTTAATCCCCCATCCTTCACACCATTTCTACTTATAGTTATCTATCAAATTCTGAATTTCTTTAATCTGTTTTTCGCTGAGTTTCTTTCTGCTCATAAAGGCCGCGACAAATTGTGGCAGTGAGCCGTCAAAGGTATCTTCCACCAGCTCTTCGCTGCATCTTGCCATGTATTCCATCTTATTTACCAGAGAACTGACCATGGAATCTTCGTTCTGTAAAATACCTTTCTGGCAGAGTCTGCGAAGCACCGTATATGTGGTAGATTTCTTCCAACTCAGTTCTTTCTCGCATAAAGTTACCAATTCCCCGGAAGGCAGCGGTTCATTCTGCCATATTAATTCAACGAATTTCTTTTCTGTTTCGGCAAGTTTAAAATCTCCCATAGATTATCCTCCTGATATTTTTAATAGTTTATTGTAATTCTTACATAATAAGTTTACAAGATGTAAACCTTGCATGCTAAGTTTACACCCTGTAAACTTGTTTGTCAATTATTTTTTTACAAAGTTCTGAAATGTTATCTGATTGGTAAGAAAAAAGAAAATAAGATTGTAATAGACCGGGATGGTTTGACCGATTTTCAGGTATCAGCCATTCATAAGATGGTAAAAGCTATGAAGCATGAATAATTTTTTTATTTATATAATTCTTCCGGAAACATTGACAAACCCCCATGAAATATTGTATTATCTTAGTTGTCCGTATAAATATCGGGGTGTGGCTCAGCTTGGTAGAGCGCTACGTTCGGGACGTAGAGGCCGCGTGTTCGAATCACGTCACCCCGATTATATTTTTGCATCTAAACTATTAAAAGGGAGTATATTAATTACTCCCTTTCAACAGTCTTAGGAAAGATTAGAATTATTGCTGCCACAGTATCTTATAAAATCTTCTCTGAATATCCGTTATAAACAAATATTTTCTTTCCTAAAACATTCCCCTTTTACGGTTATATTTTACAATAAGAAGCGCTACCGAAGCGTTACTTTTAAAGGAATTTTTGCAGGTTTTTAATTAAAAATTGATTATTTTTATAAAATTTATCGTTTTTTATCAATTTATGAAAATAAAAGTTGACATTTTAAGATTCCGAACGTATAACAATATAGGACTATTTAATTTGGAGGCTTGAAAATGGAAACTTATGAAATTTTAAAGGATCTGGCAATTATTCTGTTTTTTGCAAAATTTTTTGCGGTTGTAGCCAAGCATTTTAAGGCGCCTCAGGTAGTTGGCGAAATCATCGCAGGCTTAATTCTGGGACCTTGTGTATTGGGACTGCTGCATCAGACCGACTTTATAACGGAAATGGCGGAAATCGGTGTTATCCTTCTTATGTTTTCGGCCGGGCTGGATACCGATTTAAAAGAACTTATCAAAACAGGCCCCGTTGCACTTCTTATAGCATGTTTCGGAGTTTTTATCCCGTTAATATTGGGCACTATTCTTTATATGGGATTTTATGGATTTGCCCCCTGGGGCAGCGATGAATTTTATAAAGCGGTTTTTACCGGAACTATTATGACTGCAACAAGTGTAAGCATTACCGTTGCTTCCTTGCAGGAAATGGGTAAAATCAAAAGCAAAGTCGGTACCACTATTGTAAGCGCAGCTATAATTGATGATGTTATCGGAATTATCGTACTTACCTTTGTAATCGGCTTTAAAGATCCTGCATCCCACCCGACATCGGTTATATGGAAAACCATAGTATTTTTTGCTGTTGCTCTTGTCGGCGGTTATATTGTATACAGAATTTTTTCCATGCTTGATAAACGCTATCCCCATACGAGAAGAATACCGATAGTCAGTCTTGCATTCTGCCTTTTATTATCTTATGTAGCTGAAAAATACTTCGGTATTGCGGATATTACGGGGGCTTATGTGGCAGGAATCGTACTTTGTAACTTAAGTGATAACGAGTACATAGAACGAAAAATGGATGTAAGTTCCTATATGCTTTTTGGACCGATATTCTTTGTAAGTATCGGGCTTAAAACTTCGTTTGATTCTATGGATATTCATTTTCTTGCATTCTGTATAGGGTTTGTTGTTGTGGCACTTCTGGCGAAAATTGTTGGCTGCGGTCTTATAAGCAGGTTATGTAAATATAACTGGTCGGATTCACTTAAGATAGGTGTCGGGATGATGACAAGAGGGGAAGTCGCCTTGATAATATCCCAAAAGGGATTGTCTACAGGACTTATAAGCGCTGATTATTTTACGGCGGTTATTCTGCTGATCCTGATTTCTTCGATAGCAACCCCTCTTTTACTGGAACTGCTTTATGCCAGAGATGAAAAGCATTTGAAAAGCGCTGGGGTTTAGGCCAGCGCTTTATCTATCTTATCTTCCAACTCTTTCTGAGACACAGCTCCCACAATTGTTTCCTTAATTTCACCGCTTTTAAAAACCATCATAGTCGGTATCGACATAATCCGATACCTTGCGGCAATTCCATTTTCTTCATCAATATTACATTTTCCAACCTTAACTTTCCCGTCATACTTTTTAGCAAGTTCTTCAACAATCGGTGCCATCATCTTACAAGGTCCGCACCAGTCCGCATAAAAATCCACAAACACCGGCATATCCGAATTAAGTACCTCTTCGTCAAAATTAGCTGTTGTAATCTTATATTCCATTGTAAAGTCCTCCTTTTGTATTAATTATAATTTATATATTGACCAAATCAGTCTGTTATATAGCGTTTTTAGCCGTCACCTCATCATCTGCTTATAACATACTTATAAATAGGATTCCCAATAGAAGAAAACTTTTCCTCATATTCGGTCATAACATTCCCTTCCATCATAACCTCATCATTGTGGAGATCATAAGTAACCTGATCAAGATGCCAGCCTGCTGCCTCCAGCTGTTCTAAGGCAAACGTAAAAAGTTCTTTATTGTCTGTCTTAAATTCCAGGTTTCCTTCTTTAGATAGTATTTCATTATATCTGTTTAAAAATTCACGTGACGGCAGTCTTCTTTTTGCATGCCTGTCCTTCGGCCACGGGTCGGAAAAATTTAAATAAATTTTCTCTACTTCTTCCTGTCCGAAAACTTCTACTATTTCTTCAGCATCCATTCGTATAAAATACAAATTGGGAAGCTCCTCAACTTCCATCTTCTGAATGCCGCGTATTAATACACTGGAATATTTCTCAATACCGACATAATTAATCTCAGGATGGAGTCTTGCCATATCCATAATAAAGCGGCCTTTGCCCATTCCTATTTCTATATGTATCGGATTGGAATTGCCAAACAACTCATTCCACCGATTTTTCCGCTCTTTGGGGTTCTGAATAACAAAGCGGCTCTCACTTATTACTTCCCTGGAACCCGCAACATTCCGCAGTCTCATATCTGGTCCTGTCTTTCCTGAAATTATTATCAATTATTTTACACTATTTTTAACTTAAATAAAAGTATCTTATTAATAAAGAATCTATAAATTAATTAATAAACCTGTTTTGTTTTCACTAAAAATAGTGTATGATAATAAGGTATGTTCCAATAATAGCGCACCAGAAAGGTTTTGAAGCTTTATGCGTTTATCATATAAGTCATCATATAAAAACAGAATTATATCACTATTTTTAGTTGTACTACTTATTACTGTTAATCTTTGTAATCTGAATACCATAACCACCCATGCGGCAACTCTCGATGAGCTTGCCGAACAGGCCGAGGCAAGAAAACGCCTACCTATTCAATCCAATAGTATTGAAAACTGGCCGGTTGGTCCGGAAATAAGCGCGCAGTCCGCTATTTTGATGGATGCCAATACCGGAGTGATTCTTTATGCTAAAAATATTCATGAAAAAGTATATCCCGCCAGCATCACCAAGATTATGACCTGTCTGCTTGCTATTGAACACGGCAATCTGGATGATATGGTTTCTTTTTCACGTGAAGCAGTTTTCAGCGTACCGCGTGACGGCTCCAACATGGGAATGGACGCAGGGGAATCGATTACTTTGGAGGAATGTCTCTATGGTATCATGGTTGCATCCGCCAATGAAGTGGCAAATGCGGTAGCTGAGTATGTCGGCGGTACTATTGATGATTTTATTGATATGATGAATGATTATGCGGTTGAACTTGGCTGCACCGATTCTCATTTTGTCAATTCAAACGGGCTTTTTGATGAAAACCACTATACATCAGCCTATGATCTTGCAACCATCGCAAGTCGGTTCTTTCAAAATGAATTACTGTGTAAAGTCAGTAATACTGCAAGATATCATTTTGAAGCATCCGCAACCCAGCCGGATGATTTTTATAAAAATAACAAGCATAAGCTGATCACCGGAGAAATTGCTTATGATGGAATAATCGGCGGCAAGACCGGATATACGGATGAAGCAAGGCAGACTCTTGTGACTTGTGCCGAGCAAAATGGTATGAAACTTATCTGCGTGGTTTTTAAAGAAGAATCTCCTGCGCAGTTTACGGATACCGTGGAATTGTTCGATTACGGTTTTCAGAATTTCCAAATACTTAATATCTCCGAAAACGAAGCCAAATTCAATATTGATAATGTAAATTTCTTTAAAGCCGATAATGACATCTTCGGAAACTCCAAACCAATCCTGTCAGTTGATACTGACAGCTATGTGATTGTACCTAACATGGCGGATTTTTCAGATCTGGATTCTACTATAAATTATGATATTGACGAAGAAAATCATGTTGCACAGATTAGTTATAGTTACAGTGATGCTTATGTTGGGAGCACTTATGTAAACCTGGCTTCAAATGCTGAAGCTTTTTATGAATTTAATACAGATCCCCAGACTACTACTGACATAACTGTTGAAAGAGATCCCGCTTCTTCCGATGACAGTGAGAATACTATTTTCATTAATGTAAAAAAAGTTCTGATAGGTATTCTGATTTTTGCCATACTTATTATTTCTATTTTTATGGTAAGGGCATTTATCATTAACAACAATAGTGCTATGCATCGGAAAAACCGTCTTAAAAGAAAAAAACATCGAAGAGAACGTATCAGGTCCGCCTTCGATGATTTTGACTTTTAGCTATTCTTTTTTCCTTACGATGCTGTTTTGTATATTCCTTTTTATCCTGTAAGTTTTTAACATCTTCATCGGATATAAATTTTTCTGTTTTAACAACATATATCTGTCCGTCTTCCGACTTCCGGACGCGTATCTTTGCCTTCATATATCCATGTACGTCACAATATGACACGCTGTAGTAGTGTTTACTGTTTGGCGAAAACCACTTGATTTTTTTCCTTATACTTTTATTACATAAAAAGCAGCCGGTACTGACAATGTTTCTATCGTTCATTGCTTTAATCTTATTATCAAAACCTCTAGAAATATATTTTATATAAGGTTCCTGATATCCTGTGTCAAAAATCGTACGAATTTCATCTTTCTTAGATGCCGGAATATGAAAAACATCAAAAGAATAGTTTCCCAAAACTTTTTCGTCCAGATTCTCCAATATTTTTGCGGTATAATAAGCATCGCTTAATGCTCTGTGGAAAGGAATATCTTTTTCTATATTCATAAAATCTATAGCATATTCCAGAGATTTTCTTGATTTTTTGTCCTCGTATGCAATACTGAAAAGTTTCTGTACATCCAGAAATTTAAATGGACCGGACGCAATGGGTTCAAGTTCGTAATATCGGATATTCCTCTGAAGCTCTATTAAATCCAATGGCCCCCATGTACAAAAAATAAAGTCTTCTCCCCACCAACTTCTGAATCTGTTCATTACTTCCTGAAAAGATTTCTGGTTTTCAAGCTCTTCCATTTGAATATGTATAAGATTCTTAGTAAAATTGTGCATCTCATGATAAACCTGAGGCTTTATCAATTCATTAAACTCATCTATCTTTTTCCGGGAGCTGTCTAATTTAATTGCACCAATTTCAATTATCTCAAAAGGAAGAACCTTACATACTTCTTCCTCTCCTGTACTGCTTTGATTCCATTCCAAATCTAAAATAATATAATTCATTAACTAATCCTTGTTTTTATTAATCGTATATTTGATTGTCCTATTGCCATAAGTAATTTATTTTAGCTTTTTTATAAGAAAAGCACTGAAAATTTAAATTTTCAATGCTTTTCTAAGCGTTCCCGGGAGGATTTGAACCTCTGACCCCTCGCTTAGGAGGCGAGTGCTCTATCCAGCTGAGCTACGAGAACTTATTACTGCTATTGCTCGGGAAAGTTTATATATCCCTGCATCCAGATTATTCCTTTGAACCTGCGACCTACCTGAGGTTCTCCGTACAAATCCATAGCATTAATGCAAATATCAAATTGTAAATCATTACAACTTAATTTCATAACATAAATTTTCTCTCCTGTCAATCTGTTATTGACCATGGAGAATTCCAAAATCTCACCCAAAATGGAATACTGGTCACACTCTACCCCATATGGCATAAAATAAGTATCTACCAGACTGAAAACATCTTCATTTAATATCTTTCTGGATATAGATGTATAAGTATCCATATCTTCGAGGGTCAGACTTTCAATAGCATCCTCATCACCCTGTCTTGCCGCAGCAATTAACTGGTTTCTGTTTAAGGAAGCCTTTTTTACTCTCTGCACTTCCTTTTCATTTTTGACAATCGGAAGTATGATGTTTCCTTTAATGGAAAGCGCAGATAAAGTGAGAGTTGTTCCTCTGATAGGAAGTAAATCCATGTACTGAGCTTTTACATAAGGAATAATATTCTGTAAATAAAAGATTAAGCTTACACCAACTTTGATATCATCACAAATTCCGGCATAGGATTCTTTTTCCGCATGACGCTCTACCGAAACATCCTCGCATGAACTGATTCCCTTGCCTCTTAAGTAAGGATAAAAATAATCATATGTGAATTTATCTTCCGCATCAAACTCACCGCATACGGCAATTCCTATATTTTCAGCAAAATCTTCACAAAATTCTGCAAGTATTGTTTCTTCACCATTAGACGTATAAGAACGATGCGTTGCATGTAAAATAATATCTGTTATCAGTTTCTGCTGTTCAACTCTGTCTGTCAGCTCACTAAAACCAATAGCCCGCATGTATTTATGCAAAGATTCCACCCCCTAATCATTCTATATTTTATATATTAAATAACAATCGTTATTTAAGTTCAGCCTTACCACCCATATATGGACGAAGAACTTCGGGTATACGTACGGAACCATCTGCCTGAAGGTTATTTTCCAAAAATGCAATCAGCATTCTGGGCGGTGCAACTACAGTATTATTTAATGTATGTGCAAAGTACTTGCCGTCCTGACCGTTTACTCGAATGCGCAATCTTCTTGCCTGTGCATCTCCAAGGTTAGAACAGCTTCCTACTTCAAAATATTTTTTCTGTCTTGGTGACCATGCTTCTACATCATAGGATTTTACTTTCAAATCAGCCAGGTCTCCGGAACAGCATTCTATCGTCCTAACGGGAATATCAAGAGATCTGAATAAATCTACCGTATTCTGCCATAGTTTGTCAAACCACATAGGAGATTCCTCCGGCTTGCAAACAACTATCATTTCCTGTTTTTCAAATTGATGAATACGGTAAACACCGCGTTCTTCAATACCATGTGCACCTTTCTCTTTTCTGAAACATGGAGAATAACTTGTTAAAGTCTGAGGGAGATTTTCTTCCGAAACAATCGTATCTATGAATTTACCAATCATAGAATGCTCGGATGTACCGATTAAGTATAAGTCCTCTCCTTCTATTTTATACATCATGGCATCCATTTCCGCAAAACTCATGACGCCGTCAACTACCGCGCTGCGAATCATAAAAGGCGGAACGCAGTAAGTAAAGCCTCTGTCAATCATAAAATCTCTTGCATAAGCTATTACTGCGGAGTGCAGTCTTGCAATATCTCCCATCAGATAATAGAAACCGTTACCAGCAACCCTGCCGGCTGCATCCATATCAATTCCGTTGAATCTTTCCATTATTTCGGTATGATAAGGGATTTCAAAATCAGGAATAACCGGTTCACCATATTTCTTTACTTCCACATTCTCGGAATCATCTTTTCCAATGGGAACTGACGGATCGATAATGTTGGGAATGGTCATCATATCTTTCTTGATTTTTTCACGAAGCTCATTTTCTTTTTCCTCTAATTCGGTAAGACGAGCCGCATTTGCTGCAACTTCCATTTTTTTCTCTTCTGCTTCGTCTTTTTTGCCCTGAGCCATAAGAGCTCCGATTTCTTTGGAAATCTTATTTCGACTGGCACGGATGTCATCGGCTTCCTGCTGAGCTTTTCTGACCTCGGCATCCAACTCAATTACTTCATCTACCAATGCCAACTTGGAATCCTGAAATTTTTTTCTTATATTCTCCTTTACAATATCGGGATTTTCTCTCAAAAATTTAATGTCAATCATTCTGTGTAGCCTTGCCTTTCTCTCAAATTTCTATGCCTTTACCATAACTTGCGATGTTTGAGCCGTCAGGCACAAACTCGCGGTTGAAAATTTATTTTCAACCTATTACTTCTTTAATATATACACTGTTATATTCTAACAAGTCCTTAGTAATGTTGACCGGTCTTCCATCTTTATCTTTAGTTATAAGAATAACAGGTCTTCCCGGAAACTTTTTATTCTGACGCAGCACTACTCCGGTTTCTTCTTCATTAGTTCTTACATAAGTACCTACAGGATATACTGCCGTAAATTCCAAAAATGCATCTACTATTTTAGCATCAAACTTAATACCTCTATAAGCTTTCAGATATTCTATAGCTTCGTAAACTTTAACTCTCTTACAACCAATACCGCATATCATTTCATCAAAAGCATCACATACATGAATAATACGACACTCCAATGGAATATCAGTTGCTTTCAGAGGATAACCGGAACCATCTATCCTTTCATGATGATATAATATCATATTCTTACTTACATTGGAAATCCAATTTTCTCCTTGTAAGGCAGAATATCCATAAATTGTATGTTTTTTGTATTCTGCATAATCTTTTTCTTCTAATTCTTCTACATTTACGTTAGTATAATCAATTGTAATATAAAGAAGACCTAAATCATGCAACAGACACCCTACACAGATGTCGTGTATTAATTTTTGGGGAAGATTCATGTGCAAAGCTACAACAGTTGCAAGACTGCATATGCTTATAGAATGTTCATAAACATCAGAACTTCTCTCCCTGATATCAAATATTTTATCGACAACTTCTTCCTCTTCCAGAATATTTGTTATGATATTATCTGCTGTCTTACTTAATTCTATTAACTCTTCATTATTATAGTAGGTATGTTTCTCAAGAACATTCTTTACTTCGGATTTAAAAGATTCTTCTAATTCTTTTTTTAAAATATCCGTTGATTCCGTACCTTCTACCCATACGTAAACCTCAGTAATATTAAGTTCCTTGAGCTTTTCAATATATTCCTGTCGTAATATTGTTCCTGATGACAGCAATATATTAAAATCATCACTAATTACACTTTTGGCAAGACTTTCACTACCTGTTAAATCACTAACATTATACTTTTTTCTTGTCATACGTATACCTACCATTAATTTTTAATTATTATTGCCTATTGCAATATCCAATGCCTGCTTTTCTTCGTCACCAAGAGAAATATCACACTCACCGTTTCTTATTACTTTAGTATAAGAATAACAACCCTCCGTACTATGTACAGAATTCAATAGAAATCCATTATTATTTTCATCTAGTAATGCAAGACAAAAACTTAATTGTCCGCCCATCTGGCTAAAAGCATCATATTTTACAATTCCGGCTTTTTGGAAAGTATCCTCCAGCCTTTTATATAAAGTTTTTATATCTTTACTGTTATTTTGAAGAGAATCTTTAATAAATTTATTGTCTTCAAACAAACCCATAATATCTTCTTCCAGATTTTTTGCGTTCTTGCCTGACATAAATTTTTTATATTTCTTATTTAATTTTCCGATTTTTACCATCTGAATAATAACTAATGTTATTAAAATCAGAATAAGTGCTGCTATTCCAATAAAAATATAGGTAATATCTAAATCTCCAAGGCCTATACTCTTTAGTAGATCATAGTTCATTTTAACCCTCCGTTTTAGATAGTATATCTATTTGGATAACAAATCTATAATTCTATCCAGATCATCGTGAGTATAAAATTCAATCTCTATTTTTCCTGCACCGTTTCCTTTTGGTTCAATGGATACCTTTGTTCCCAAAGTACGTTTTAATTTTTCTTCCACATCCTGATAAACTACGTCCAGACTACTGTCTTCTGCAGCTTTTTTCTTAGGCTTTTCAGGCTTGTTTAAATTTTTGACAAGTTTCTCTACGTCACGAACACTTAATTTATCGTTAAATATTTTCTGAGCAATCTCATACTGCTGCTTTTGGTCCTCTATAGTAATTAAGGCCCTGGCATGTCCGGTTGAAATTTCGTCATTGATGATCATTTGCTGAACTTCGTCACATAATTTCAGAAGTCTCATAGAATTAGTTACGGCAGTTCTGCTCTTTGATACTCTTTCCGCAACTTCTTCCTGTTTAAGATTAAACTCAGTCAAAAGTCTTTTATAAGCCAGTGCTTCTTCAATCGGATTCAAATCTTCTCTTTGTATATTTTCAATAAGAGAAATTTCAACAATTTCCTGATCTGTGTAATCACGGATTATAACAGGAACTTCTTTTAAACCGGCAAGCTTGGCTGCACGCCAACGACGTTCCCCGGCAATAATCTCATAATATGTTTTTCTATCCTGAACAAGAATAGGCTGTAATAAACCAAACTGCTTAATAGAATCTGCCAATTCCTGTAATGCAGCTTCATCAAAATTTTTTCTTGGCTGCTCACGATTTGGTTCTACTTTAGTAATCTTCACCAAGGTTTCATATTCTTTCTCTGCTGTACTGCCTGATACATTATTATTTTTTTTCGTATCAGCTGATACATTTGGAATAAGTGCATCCAATCCTTTTCCCAATCCTCTTGCTGCCATACCCATACATCCTTTCGCTTTATAATTAGAAGTAATAGATTAGTATAATAAATTACGAAATAAATTTTTTATTATTTATTACTTCATCAGCCAATAACATATATGCTTCTGCCCCGGCAGATTTTGGATCATAAAGATTAATTGGCATACCATAGCTTGGTGCTTCCGCTAATCTGATATTTCTTGGTATTAATGTGCTGTAAACATTTTGATTCAAATGACTCTTAACATTATCTACCACCTGCATAGAAAGATTTGTTCTGGAATCATACATAGTAAATACTACACCTTCCATATCCAAATCAGGATTTAATCTTTCTTTTACAAGATTTACCGTATGTATTAACTGGCTTAATCCTTCAAGTGCATAATACTCACACTGAATAGGAACCAGAACAGTATCAGCCGTTGTCATAGAATTGATGGTAAGCATACTTAGAGAAGGAGGACAATCTATGATAATAAAATCATATCTATCCTTCACCCAGTCTACTTCATTCTTTAATATGTATTCTTTCTTATCTACCCCGATCAATTCAATCTCTGTTGCTGCAAGATTTACATTGGATGGAATTATTGATACTCCCGGAATGACATTTTTCATAATGCATTCTTCTATAGAGCATTCGCTGAGCATTAATTCATAGATCGTATTTTCCAGATCATTCTTTTCAATTCCAAAACCACTTGTTGTGTTTCCCTGAGGGTCAGTATCTATAACTAAAACCTGTTTTCCTTTCGCTGCTAAAGAAGCAGCTAAATTAATGGATGTTGTTGTTTTACCGACACCACCCTTTTGATTTGCTACTGCAATAGTTCTTCCCATATTATATTTCTCCAATTCTTCCCCGTTTCTTTCGCTTGTAAACGATTATATCACTAATTAGTATGATAATCTATAAAAAATTACTTAAAAATATTTTTTTCTTAAAATATTTGTTGAATAATCTGTCTAAAAATTATGTGAAAAATGTTTCACGACACAATTTTTAGTATTTTTAAAATGTTTCACAGAATTTTTTCACAATATCTTGGGTGAAATTGTTTCACGTGAAACATTATATTGTGTATATTAATTACCTGTGACACAAATGTTTCACGTGAAACTTAATTTAATAAAACTTTGTTTGTAATCACTCTAATTATACAGTATAATAGGGATGGAGGTGAGGCAAGGGTAAGGGCATATGTGTTACTACACAAGGCACGCTTGCGCTCCGACTCCGGCGCAGCGGTACTAAGGCTGCAAAATACGCAGCCTAAGGACCGGCGCCTGCATAGGGCCTTGTACAGTAATACATATGCCCTCACCCTTGCCTCACCTCCATCCTTGGCATAGCTCTACAATTTGTAACTTTTACAGTTTAAGTACGAATTATAATAATTAGAAAGTGATATTTACAACTTTGAGTATCCAACAAGGCTTGTACAAATAGTAAGCTGGCTGTGAGTCTTTGGAAGGGAATTAGAAGTTCTTAGCATTCCCTCCATTACCCAGCAATTCCGAGACAGGACGTCTCGGAAAGGCGCAATGAGCCAGGATAGCGATTTTGCGCCGCTTGCGTCCTTACTTCACAACTTACACGGGAATGCTATAGAACTTCTTATTCCCGTACAGCGACTTATAGCTAAATTACTATTTGTGCAAGCCGCCCCGCACCAGTCACAAAACAAAATCAAACTATACATATTAATAAACGGAGACCATATAATAATGAAAAAGAAACTTTTAACCGTCACACTCTTATCTTCATCCTCAATTGCATCAATACATATAATCAATAGAATAAAGAATATATTGCATACCTCTAAAAATTTACTTTCCAGTTCTGAAAATAAATATTATAAATGGCGATTCGGAAATATCAGATATAATAAGAAAGGAAGCGGAACTCCTTTACTTTTTATACATGATCTTACACCCGGCAGTTCCAGTTATGAATTTCATCGTCTGGTAGATAATCTTACAGATAAATATGAAATTTATACTTTGGATTTATTAGGACACGGTCTTTCCGATAAACCTTCTATGACTTATACCAATAATCTGTACGAGCAATTAATAACAGATTTTATTAAAAATGTAATTGGAAAGAAGACTTCTGTCATTGCAACCGGACATTCTGTTTCTTTTGCTATAATGTCATGTCATAATAACCCTAACTTTTTTGATAAGCTGATATTTATAAATCCACAAAGCTTATATAGCCAGAATCAGATTCCTTCCAAACAGTTAAAATTTTTAAAACTTTTATTTGAAATTCCCGTACTTGGAACTTTCATTTATAATGTCTTGAATACGAGACACTCTTTTGAAAAAACTTTCAGTGAAGAATATTTTTATGATAAAACCAGAATAAAGCAAAAGTATATATCAAACTATCTTGAATCTTCACAGATATCAGGTTACTCTGCCAAATATTCTTTTGCAAGTTTCGTTGCTAAATATATGAATACTAATATTCTCTATTCATTAAAAGAAATAAATAACAGTATTCTTATTATCGGCGGAAAAGAAAAAGAGGATATAGAAACCACTTTAGAAAACTACAGTTATTATAATAATTCCATAGAATTGGAATATATTCCGGAAACCAAACATTTACCGCAGCTTGAATCTCCGGATAAAGTATTGGAACTTATCAAATTATTTATATAATTATATAATAGGATTTTTTGCAGGCATACCGGCTTTTCTCGGATATTTATCAGGAGTCTTTTCAATTTTATCAATAACTATAAGATTTCTATAAATATCCGAATCAGGTATAACAAATTCTATCTGATTTTCAATCCTACCTCCAAAAATTGAAATAGCTTTTTTTGCTTCATCTATTTCTTCTGAAATTTTTCCAGATTTATATGAAATAAAACTTCCTCCAACTTTTACATAAGGAATACAATATTCCGAAAGCGTAGATAAGTTGGCTACTGCTCTTGAAACACATAAATCAAATTTTTCCCTGAACATTTCTTTTTTAGAATAATCCTCAGCCCTCCCATGAAGAGCTTCAATATCTTCAAGCCCAAGTTCCTCAATAACAGTTTGTAAAAAATTTACTCTTTTATTAAGAGAATCCAACAAAGTCACTTTCAATTCCGGAAAAGCAATCTTTAATGGTATCCCCGGAAAACCTGCCCCGGTTCCAATATCAATTAATGATTTTGAAGAAAAATCATCATAAGCTTTTATCAAAGAAAGACTATCAATAAAATGTTTCTTTAAAACCTCATCAAAATCAGTAATAGCAGTGAGGTTCATAACCTGATTCCACTCAACTAAAAGTTCATAGTATTTCATAAACTGGCATAACTGAATTTCATTTAATATGATATTTAATTCTTTCAAATTATTTTTAAATGAAGTTAATTCATAATTATTTAAATCTATATTTTTCATATAATATTATCCTTTTACTTTAAAACAGTAATCTTAAGTATACTCATCCAACAATATCTTTTCAGCTTTATATACATCATCAATAGTTAATCCAATGCTTGGATCAGTTTTTACTTGATGCATTTCTATTTCTTTTCTATGCAAATCTAAATCATCAATTACAACCCAATTATCAACATCATTATGTTCTGCCAGCCAAGCTAAAATTTCAGTTGCTTTAACAAGACTAAACTTTTTATTTCTTCGTATTTCTTCCGTTGAATAGTTAGGTGTTATATCTCCAAGCAACAATTCTTCTTTTTTAAACAGCATTAACAAATTTTCTACTTCCGGTCGTAATGGTTTTAAATCCTGATCAAACCAATATTTCCATCCGGAGTGTAAAACAATTTTTGCATTTGTTCTTTTTACAAGCATAGCTAATAATTTAACTTTTTCAGAATCGACTAATGTTCCATCACTGATTTCTCTTTGATGAGAATCATTCCAAAAATTAGAATTAAGTACCCCATCAATGTCTAAAAATATAATTCTATTCATATATAAATGTCCAACTTACATTTTCTTATAATGCTCCAAATAAACCAACAACACCGAAATATCCGCCGGCGACACCCCAGAAATTCTTGAAGCCTGTCCAACAGAAACCGGCTTATAATCAATAAGTTTCTGCCTCGCCTCCAGGCGAAGACTATTAATATCGTTATAATCCAAATCCGATGGAATCAACTTTCTTTCCATTTTCTTATATTGCTCCACCTGTCTTAACTGTCTTTCAATATATCCTTCATACTTAATTTCTATTTCAACCTGCTCGACTACATCTTCAGGAAGAGACTCTCTTTCTGAATCAATTTCAGATAAAATATCATAACTAAGTTCAGGACGGCACATTAATTCAGCAAGATTTGTCCCTGTTTTTAATTGGGAACTACCATGTGATTCTAAAAACTTCTGATGAGTTTTAGACGCACCTATCATAGTATTTTTTAATCTCTCTATTTCTTTTTCAATTAAACTTTTTTTATTTAAAGTCCTATCATATTCCTCTTTCGATACAAGCCCGACTTCATAACCAATCTTTCTAAGTCTTAAATCGGCATTGTCCTGCCTAAGCAATAAACGATACTCCGCCCTTGAAGTCATCATCCTATAAGGCTCAAAATTTTCTTTTGTCACAAGATCATCGATCAAAACTCCAATATAAGCTTCGGAACGATCCAAAGTTATAGGCTCTTTTCCAAGCAAAGTAAGTGCCGCATTGATTCCGGCTATCAATCCCTGTGCAGCAGCTTCCTCATATCCGCTGCTTCCGTTGAACTGTCCTCCACTAAAAAGTCCTTTAATATTTTTAAATTCCAAAGTAGGATATAACTGTTTTGGATTAATGCAATCATATTCTATTGCATATGCATTTCTTACAATTTTGCAATTTTCCAATCCGGGAACCGTTCTGTACATGGCAAGTTGTACATCTTCCGGTAATGAAGAGGACATACCGCCTACATACATTTCATTAGTATGTAAACCCTCAGGTTCAATAAAAACCTGGTGTCTATCTTTATCAGCAAATTTTACAACTTTATCTTCAATAGAAGGGCAGTATCTTGGTCCGGTTCCTTCAATAATTCCCGCATAAATAGGTGAACGGTCCAGATTTGCTTTTATAATATCATGTGTTTTTTTATTAGTATAAGTAAGCCAGCAGGACTGCTGTTCTATCTGTACATCATCCGGATTGGTAGAAAAAGAAAAAGGAATAATTCTTTCATCACCAAACTGTTCCTCCATTTTGGTGAAATCAATAGAACGCTTATCCATTCTTGCAGGAGTCCCTGTTTTAAATCTTCGCATTTCGATTCCCAGATTTTTTAAAGAGTCAGTCAAATAATTGGCAGGCTGAAGGCCATTCGGTCCGGTATAAGTAATAGCCTCTCCGCACAAACATCTTGCCTTTAAATAAGTTCCTGTACATAAAATAACAGCCTTGCTTTTATAAATCGTACCGGTAAAAGTTTTTACACCAATAATTTTTCTTTTAACATTATTTTGACTATTTGAGTCAATTTCTTCAGTTAAAAGTTCACAGACTTCCGCCTGCTTAATTGTCAGATGCTCCTGGTTTTCCAAAACTTTACGCATTTCTCTGGAATATTCCACTTTATCTGCCTGCGCACGTAGAGAATGAACAGCCGGTCCTTTTGATTTATTTAACATCTTGGATTGTATAAAAGTTTTGTCGATGTTTTTACCCATTTCTCCTCCAAGGGCATCTATCTCTCTTACTAAATGTCCTTTGGAAGTTCCTCCTATATTAGGATTACATGGCATCATCGCTATACTGTCTATACTTACCGTAAAAATTATGGTTTCAAATCCAAGTCTTGCGGATGCCAGTGCTGCTTCACATCCGGCATGACCTGCTCCTACAACCACAATATCATATGCGTCTTCAATTCTATTTCTGATTTCTTCAGACATTGTAAACCTCTTCTCTTATTTATTTACCCATACAGAATTTAGAGAATATTTCATTGATCAAATCTTCTCCTACTTCTTCCCCGATAATTTTACCAAGTGAAATATAAGCATTCATAAGATCAATTGAATAAAAATCTTCCGGCATATTATCATCTAAACTTTTCTTTACCTGAATCATACTGTCGTATGCATCATTTATTAATTCCTTATGTCTTATGTTTGTTATAAAAACTTCATCATTATAAGATAATTTTCCATTAAAAAACATATCTTTAACAGTATTAATAAAATCTTCAATTCCTGTATTTTCCCTGGTTGATGTTTTTATTATTCTTAAATTATCAATATCAAGTGTATTAGTTTCAGATATTTTAATATCACTTGTTATTTTATTTATTTCAATTGTATCATTATATACTCTTACAAAAGCTTTTTTCAAATCTTCCTCATTAATACATAAATCCAAATCAGACTTATTTAAAAGAACGACTGTATTTTTATTTTTTATCATTCTTATGATTTCATAATCATTATTATCAAAAGGATTTGAGGAATCCACTACATAAATAATTAAATCCGCATCCTTTATAATTTTTTTTACTCTATCAACACCTATTTTTTCGACAACATCATCTGTATTTCTGATTCCTGCGGTATCCATAATATTCAAAACAATACCATCAAGATTTATGGTTTCTTCCAAAACATCTCTTGTTGTACCGGCTATCTCTGTTACTATTGCTTTATCTTCTCCGACAAGTATATTTAATAAAGAAGATTTTCCGACATTGGGTTTTCCGACTATAACGGTATTGATACCTTCTTTTAACATTTTTCCGTTATCTGCGGTATCCAGCATATTTTTAAGTTTTTTTAATATTTCATCGGTTTTCTTGGATAACTTTTCATCATATCCGTCCAAACTTATGTGTTCGGGATCGTCTATTGCAGATTCAATAAAAGCAATTTCATATAAAATTTCTTCTCTTAAATTTTTAATAAGCCCGGAAACAGAACCTTTTAACTGCTTAACAGAAGATTTAAGTGCAAATTCACTTTTAGAATTAATAATATCCATAACGGCTTCCGCTTCCGATAAATCAATCCTTCCATTTAAAAAAGCTCTTTTTGTAAATTCACCGGGTTCCGCTGCTCTTACGCCTGTTTTCAAAACCGTATCCATAATTTTTTTCATTATGAATACACCGCCATGGCAATTGATTTCAACTGTGTCTTCGGTAGTATAGCTGTTAGGCGCTTTCATAATTGAAATCATGACTTCATCTATAATATTTTCATTTTCATCTACAATATAACCATAATGAATAGTATGAGAAGAATACTCTGTAAGACAATTTTTTTTATTTTTATTTACAAAAATCCGGTTAGTTAATGAAATAGCCTCATCCCCGCTAACACGTATAATACCTATTCCCGAATTTGACATAGCAGTTGATATCGCAGCAATTGTGTCTGTTTTCATATTAATCCACCATTCTTGCTTTTAATTTCACACTATAAATATATCCTATAAAAATAGGAATGTAAATAAATTTACATTCCTATTTCTTAATCCTGTTGGTATTCTATTAAATAACATATGTTTTTATATTTATACCTTATTATTCTTCTTTAATACTACTACTACATGTCTATAAGGTTCATCACCTTCGCTGTGTGTAGTAACATATTTATCATTTTGAAGAGCAGAATGTATGATTCTTCTTTCATAAGGATTCATTGGCTCCAAAGAAACAGGCTTCTTTGTTCTCTTAACTTTATAAGAAATATTTTTAGCAAGATTCTCAAGAGTTTCTTTTCTTCTCTGTCTGTAATTTTCAGTATCAACTTTTATATGAATATAATTTTCTATGTCTTTATTAACTACCAAAGATACAAGATACTGCAAAGAATCCAGAGTTTGTCCTCTTTTACCGATTAAGATTCCCATTTCATCACCGCTTAAATCTATATTCATAGAATTATTGGCTTCATCATACTTAATATCCACTACAACCGTAAGATTCATAGCAGCAAAAACCGAATTTAAGAAATCTTTAGCCATATCTTCAACAGAAGATTTTATTCTTGCTTTAATAACAGCCGGCTTTGAACCGATTCCAAGAAAACCTGAAGAACCTTCTTCTATTACTTCATATTCCAATTTATCACTTGTTATTACAAATTCCTGACAGGCCTCTGTAATAGCATCATCAACTGTTTTAGCAGAAAATTCAGTAAATTCCATATCTATATACCTCCTTATAAAATCAAACTATTTATTGTTCTTTTCATTATATTGTTTTACCATATTTGCTTTAGCTGCAAGACTTCCCGGTTTTGCATTTTTATTGTAATACTCTGTTGACTTCTTAACTGCAGCTTCTTTTTCTTCCTGTGTCATAGAAGGTTTATTAGAAACCTGAACATTTTTTGTATTCATATTGGCATATGCATTAAGTTTTTCTGCTCTGACACCTGATTTTTCTAATTTTTTCTTTGCTTTACCTTCATTTTTCTTAATAAGTTCATCCAAATCGATTTTGTCTATATGCTTATTGATCACAACCTGTTGGATACTTCTTACAACAGCACCGGCTACCCAGTAAAGACCAAGACCTGCAGGCAAAGTATAACAGAATATGGCTGACATAATAGGCATCGTCATATTCATCATCTTCATAGACTGCATCATGGTATCCTGCTGTTCATTACCACTATTGCTATCTTGTTGTGACGGCATCAATTTTACATTTATCCATTGTGTCACTGCAGAAAGAATCGGAATAGCCAATGCTGCAATAACCATTCCGTAAGCTCCGTTTGCCAAAGCTTCTTTCATTGTATAAGAAGGTGAATTTCCAATATTTAAACCAATGAAATTATTATATCTTTCAAGTGATGCAAGTGTATTACTTACATAACCTGATAAATCAGGAAATTTTTCAGCTATACTATGCCACTCGGCAGTAGTTGCTTTATTCAAAACATCAATAAAAGTATTCTGTGTATAAGACGTTACATTTCCAAATAATTCATTTGAAAATTGTTTTGAATACATACCGGCATTACTGAAAGTTTGAATAAATTCGGCACTTCCTTCTTGTGCAATAAGTTTATCAACAAGCGGAACAAAAGCTTCTTTAATACTTCTTACATAAGCAGGCATATTATAAATTACACGATAAAGGGCCCACATAATAGGTAACTGAATAAGTAACTGCACGCAGCTTCCCGAAGGAGAAACTCCATATTTTGCATAAACCGCCTGAGTTTCCATATTCATTGCCATCATAGAATCATTATCTTTTTTATCTTTATACTTTGCCTGAATAGCTTGAAGTTCAGGATTCATCTTGGCAGACAATTTTGCAAATTTCTGCTGCCTGATAGTAAGAGGCATTAAAAGTAAATATATAACTATAGTAAATAAAATAATAGCTAGTCCGGTATTAGGAATTCCTATCTTATCCAATAAAGAAAAAATTGCTTCCATTATATAACCCAATAATTTTGCAATAGGTCCTATAATTCTTCCGGAATCCTGAGTTAACAAAATACCTGGCACTCTTATTTCCTCCTTCTTTCTTTTTTCTAAGGAACAGGATCATAACCACCTTTTGAAAAAGGATTACATCTGATAATTCTCCATAAAGCCAAAAAACTTCCCTTAAAGGCTCCATATTTTTCTACCGCTTCCATTCCATATTCGGAACAGGTTGGAATATATGGGCATTTGGTTCTTTTCATAGGAGAAATATATTTTCTATAGAATTTAATAAGATAAATCACAAGTTTTTTCATATCAATTTCTAAATAAATTCATCAGAACTAATTATATAACATATGATATTTAATTAAAAGAAATATATTTTCAATATCTGATGAATTTTTGCAAGATGTAATAATGCACTTTCAATTTCTTCAAATCCAACTGAATCTGCACTTTTTCTGGCAACGACTACTATATCTAAACCACTATTAAATATATTTTCGTGTAGTCGGTAACTTTCCTTTACAAGTCTGGTAAATCTATGTCTTACAACACTGTTACCAATTTTTTTACTTACCGATATTCCAAGTCTGTTTATATTTTTGTTGTTTTCCAATACATACATAACTAAATATTTATTTGCGTAACTTCTTCCGTTTTTATAAACATTCTGGAAATCATTATTTTTCTTCAACGATTCTGAAAATCTCATACTATATTATACCTTGAGTAAAAAAGGCCACATAAATGCGGCCTACGCTGACAATCTTTTTCTACCCTTTGCTCTTCTGGCAGCTAAAACTTTCCTTCCGCCTTTAGTGCTCATTCTTGCTCTAAAGCCGTGAACTTTTGATCTATGTCTCTTTTTTGGCTGAAATGTCATTTTCATTGTGATGCACCTCCTTTATTATAAACTAATAATCTTATCATAACCCGCGAGTTTGTGTTATCAACACAAACTCGTAGGTGAAATTTCTAATTTCACCTTTGGAAAACAACACTTCTATTGTATATAAATAAATTTGAATCGTCAAGTAAATAAAGGAAAAATAAGTAAAAAGATTAAAAATAACTAAATATATATCTTATCAACTTTACATAAATATATCCACATTGTGTGGATAAAATGTGGATAACTTTATTTTTGATGTTTAAAAATTTTTAATAATATTAAAATTACAACATTTCATTGTGTTAATTTTTATTAAAATACTTATTCACATAAAAAAAATAATCCTCAATCATATGTAAACTTGTTAATTTTTTTGTTGATAAGTATTATTTGAATTTTTTACTGTTTTATATTAATATATTATTAGGGTAATTTCGATATATTGTTTTATTTAGAAATATAGATTTAATAATAATCAGTAATTATGGGGTATTGTAATGGATTCTATTGAAAAAAACTGGGACGTTATAAAAGAAACTTTGAGGAAGGAATACGATCTTTCCGATATTTCATATTCTACATGGATTGCTCCTCTCAACTTTTATAAAGTGGAGGATGATGTTGTAACCATACTGATTCCTTCTAATCAGTCCCATGCTCTTAATTATATATCCAATAAATATAAAAGTTTCTTTCAGGTAACTATATCTGAAATGATGAATCATACATACGATATTTCTTTTATATTGGAAAAAGATGCTAATAAAGAAACAAAAAACAATATTTCTCCAACAAATCATATATACAATATAAATTATGAAAATGCCAATTTAAACCAGAAATATAAATTTGATACTTTTGTAGTAGGAAGTAATAATAAATTTGCTCATTCCGCTTCTCTTGCGGTGGCGGAATCTCCCGGAGAAGCATATAATCCTCTGTATTTGTATGGAGGTGCAGGTCTTGGAAAAACACATTTAATGCATTCCATCGGACATTTTATTTTAGAACAAAACCCCAATACAAAAGTTTTATATGTTACATCTGAAATATTTACCAATGAAGTAATTGATTCAATCAGAAGCGGTAATGCTGCTACCATCAATAAATTAAGGGAAAAATACAGAACAGTAGATGTACTTTTAATTGATGATATACAATTTATAATAGGAAAAGAAAGTACCCAGGAAGAATTTTTCCACACATTCAATACATTACATTCTGCCGGAAAACAGATTATATTATCTTCCGATAAACCGCCAAAAGACATGGAAACTCTGGAAGAAAGATTTAGATCCAGATTTGAATGGGGATTAATATCAGATATACAACCTCCGGATTATGAGACAAGAATGGCAATCTTAAAAAAGAATGCTGAAATCTACAATAAAGAAATTGATAATGAAGTATTTCAATATATTGCTACTAATATTAAATCAAATATCAGAGAACTGGAAGGAGCTTTTAATAAGATAATAGCTTATTCCAAATTAAAAAACACTGATATTAATTTGGCACATGCACAGGAAGCTTTAAAAGATATAATTTATCCTGATAAGTCTAAAAAAATAACACCTTCATTAATTATAGATGTAGTAGCGGATTATTTTGACATCTCTCCCGATGATATTACTTCTAAAAGAAGAAATGCGGAATTTGTTCAGCCAAGACATATTGTTATGTATCTTTGCAGGACCTTAACAGATACTTCCTATCAGAATATAGGTAATATCCTTGGTAACAAAGATCATTCAACAATAATGCATGGTTTTAACAAAATAAGTGAAGAAATTGTGAATAACGAAGAGTTAAAAAACAAAGTAGAAGCAATTAAGGAAAAAATAAAATCTTCTTAATTAAAAATAATTGTTAATAATTTTTAACTTATTAATAAGTTATACAAACTTTTTAACATTAAATGCATTTTCTTTTTGCTTTAAAAATAGTATAATAGATATGTTATCCACATATTAACATCTATTATTACTATAGATTATTAAATTTATTATAAATAAATATGAGCTGCATTTTCGAATTTGGCTTCATATTCAGAAAGGAAGTTATACACAGATGAAAATTGTATGTGAAAAATCTAATCTTTTAAACGGTGTCAATATTGTTTCAAAAGCAGTTCCAAGTAAAACTACAATGTCTATTCTTGAATGTATTCTTATAGATGTAAGAAACGATGAAATTAAGTTGACGGCAAATGATATGGAACTTGGTATAGAAACTACAATTGACGGACTAGTAATGGAAAAAGGTATGATTGCTTTAGATGCAAAAATTTTTCTTGAAATAGTTCGTAAGCTTCCTGATAATAATATAACAATTGAAACTGATGATAACTTTAAAACTACTATTACCTGTGAAAAAGCAAAATTCAATATAATCGGAAAATCAGGAGAAGATTTTTCATATCTTCCTGTTATTGAAAAAAGTGATTCCGTTGTAATTTCTCAATTTACATTAAAAGAAATTATAAGACAAACTATTTTTTCAATATCAGATAATGACAACAATAAGTTAATGACAGGAGAATTATTTGAAATAACAGATGATATTTTAAAAGTAGTATCTTTGGATGGACATAGGATATCTATAAGAAAAATCAGATTAAAAAATACATATACTCCTAAAAAGATAGTAGTACCGGGTAAAACTTTGAGTGAAATAAGCAAAATTCTTTCTGGAGATACCGAAAAAGATGTAAATATTTATTTTACAGACAATCATATTCTTTTTGAATTTGATAATACCGTTGTAGTATCCAGGTTAATTGAAGGTGAATATTTTAAGATTGATCAAATGCTTTCAAGTGATTATGAAACAAAAGTTAAGATTAATAAAAAAGAATTTTTGAATTGTATAGACAGGGCTACCCTCCTTGTAAAAGAAGGTGATAAAAAGCCTATAATAATAAATATTACCGATGGTTCAATGGAAATTAAAATGAATACTATAATCGGAAGTATGGATGAAGAAATCGACATTGAAAAAAGCGGTAAAGATTTAATGATAGGATTTAATCCAAAGTTTTTAATTGATGCGCTGAGAATCATTGATGATGAAGAAGTTGATTTATATATGGTTAATCCGAAGGCTCCATGTTTTATCAGGGATGCTGAAGAAAATTATATTTATCTGATTCTTCCTGTTAATTTTGCGACCGTAAGCTAAGGCGAAATTAGAAATTTCGCCTGCAAGTTTGGGCCTATGTCCAAAACTCACGGGTTAAGAATAATTTTTTGTATATGTAGGTAAATTATGGAAAAAATTATAATTAGGGATGAATTTATAAAACTTGGCCAGGCTTTAAAACTTGCAGGACTTGTTGATTCAGGAGTAGAAGCAAAAATTCAGATTGGTGAAGGCCTTGTTAAAGTAAACGGTGAAATTGAATATCAACGTGGTAAAAAAATTCGTCCTGATGATGTAATAGAATATGACGGACATAAGATTAGGGTAGAAAACTGATGATAATAAAATCATTGGAATTGGCAAACTTTAGAAATTATGATTTTTTAGATATTCATTTTAGTAACGGAACCAATATTTTATATGGAGATAATGCCCAGGGTAAAACTAATATTCTGGAAGCAATTTATTTGTCTTCCACTACAAAATCCCATAAGGGAACCAAAGACAAAGATATCATAAGTTTTGATCAGGAAGAATCTCACATCAGGACTATACTTGAAAAAGACGGCATTGAAAATAAAATAGATATGCATCTTAGAAAAAGTAAGTCTAAAGGTATTGCTATCAATGGGCAGAAAATAAAAAAAGCTGCCGAACTTTTAGGTCTGTTAAATGTGGTTTTCTTTTCTCCGGAGGATCTTGGTATTGTAAAGAACGGTCCTTCCGAAAGAAGAAGATTTGTGGATATGGAACTTTGTCAGCTTGATAGTTTTTATCTTTATAATCTTAATCATTATAATAAGATTGTAAATCAGAGAAATAAGTTATTAAAAGATATGTATTTTAATCCCGAGTTAAGAGATACGTTAAATATCTGGGATTCTCAGCTTGTTTCTTTTGGAAGTAAGATTATTGAAAGAAGAAAAATATTTGTCGAACAATTAAATGAGATAATATTTGAAATACATAAAAAATTATCCGGTAATAAAGAAGAATTAATTATTGTGTATGAGCCTGATACTTTAATAGAGGACTATGAACATTCCTTGATTGCCAGTCAGGAAAGAGACATTAAATTAAAGCAGACTACGGTAGGTCCTCATAGAGATGACTTTTCCTTTATGGCAGGGAATATCGATATCCGTAAATTCGGTTCTCAGGGTCAGCAAAGAACTGCTGCTCTTTCTTTAAAATTATCAGAAATTGAGTTGGTTAAAAAATTAACAAAAGATAATCCTGTTTTACTTTTAGATGATGTATTGTCTGAACTTGACAGTAACAGACAGAATTATCTCCTTAATACTATCGGTGATATTCAGACGATTATTACCTGTACCGGTCTGGATGAATTTGTTAATAACAGATTTGAAATAAATAAAGTTTTTAAAGTTGAAAACGGAAACGTTGTTGAATAAAATGGAGGATTTACAATGGCTAATGAATATGGTGCAGATCAAATTCAAATATTAGAGGGTCTTGAAGCCGTAAGGAAAAGACCCGGTATGTATATTGGAAGTACGTCTGCCAGAGGTCTTCATCATTTGGTATATGAAATTGTTGATAATTCCGTAGATGAAGCCTTGGCCGGTTTCTGCAGTTCTATAGATGTGACTATAAATCAGGATAATTCCATTACGGTTATAGATAACGGCCGCGGTATTCCTACCGGAATTAATCATAAAGCCGGTATTCCTGCCGTTGAAGTAGTTTTTACAATACTTCATGCCGGAGGTAAATTTGGCGGTGGAGGATATAAAGTATCCGGAGGTCTTCATGGTGTGGGGGCTTCCGTAGTTAATGCGCTTTCAGACTGGCTTGAGGTTGAAATTTTTACCGAAGGTAAAATTCATAAACAGCGTTATGAAAGAGGACATGTCTGCTATCCCTTGAAAGTAGTGGGCGAATGTGAAAAAGATAAAACAGGTACGAAGATTCACTTTAAACCTGACGGTACTATTTTCGAAGACACGGTATTTGATTATAATACTTTGAAAACAAGATTAAGGGAAACTGCTTTTCTTACCAAGGGACTTAAGATAATACTTACCGATGAAAGAGAAGGTAAAGAGCAGAAAAAAGAATTCCATTATGAAGGCGGAATTAAAGAGTTTGTTACTTACCTTAACAAAAGTAAAGATGCTTTATACCAACAGATTATGTACTTTGAAGGTATGAAAAATAATGTTTTGGTAGAAGTCGCAATGCAGCACAATGATTCCTATAATGAAAGCGTCTATACTTTTGTCAATAATATAAATACACCCGAGGGCGGTACTCATCTGGTTGGATTTAAGAGTGCCCTGACTAAAACGTTTAATGATTATGCCAGAAGTAATAAACTGTTAAAAGAAAATGAAGAAAATCTCTCCGGTGATGATATTCGCGAAGGACTTACGGCAATCATAAGTGTTAAAATAGAAGACCCTCAGTTTGAAGGACAGACTAAACAAAAGCTTGGAAACTCCGAGGCAAAAGGTGCGGTTGACAGCATTGTAAGTGAGCAGCTTACCTATTTCCTTGAGCAGAATCCAACGGTTGCCAAGGTTATTTGTGAAAAATCAATTCTTGCGCAGCGTGCGAGAGAAGCGGCAAGAAAAGCAAGAGATTTGACACGCCGCAAAACCGCATTGGAAGGTTCATCACTGCCCGGTAAGTTAGCGGATTGTTCAGATAAGGATCCGAAGAATTGTGAGATTTATATTGTAGAGGGTGACTCCGCAGGAGGTTCCGCAAAAACTGCGAGAAGCCGTGCAACTCAGGCAATCCTGCCTCTCCGCGGAAAAATCCTGAATGTTGAAAAAGCAAGGCTTGATAAGATTTATGCCAATGAAGAAATAAAAGCAATGATAACCGCGTTTGGTACCGGTATTCATGATGAATTTGATATATCGAAATTACGTTATAATAAAATCATTATTATGACAGATGCCGACGTGGATGGAGCTCATATAGCGACTTTAATGCTTACTTTTATATACAGGTTTATGCCGGAGCTTATAAGACAGGGACATGTTTATCTTGCAAAACCCCCTCTATATAAGTTAGAGAAAAATAAACAGATATGGTATGCTTATAGTGATGAAGAGCTCGAAAAACTTCTTCTTGAAGTAGGTCGTGACCAGAATAATAAGATTCAGCGTTATAAGGGACTTGGAGAGATGGATGCTGACCAGCTTTGGGAAACTACTATGGATCCTGAGAAACGTATTCTTCTTAGGGTTAATATAAATGAAGAAGAAGAATCTGAAGTTGATTTGACTTTTAATACCCTTATGGGTGATAAGGTGGAGCCAAGGCGTATCTTTATAGAAGAAAATGCAAAATTTGTTAAGAATCTGGATATATAAGACGAATAGAATTCGTTTGCAAGATTTGTGCCGTTGGCTCAAATCTCGCGAGTTATATAAAAATATAAGAAACGGAATAAAATATGGATGATAAAATTTTTGACAAAATTGAAGAAGTAGACCTTAAGAAAAAAATGGAGGACTCTTACATTGATTATGCAATGAGCGTTATTGCCGCTCGTGCGCTTCCTGATGTAAGAGACGGTTTGAAACCTGTACAGAGAAGAGTTCTCTATTCCATGATTGAACTTAATAACGGTCCAGACAAACCGCATAGAAAAAGTGCGCGTATAGTCGGTGATACAATGGGTAAGTACCATCCTCATGGTGATAGTTCTATTTATGGCGCCCTGGTAAATATGGCACAGGAATGGTCTACCCGTTATCCATTGGTAGACGGTCATGGAAATTTCGGTTCAGTTGACGGTGACGGAGCTGCTGCCATGCGTTATACTGAGGCAAGACTTAGTAAGATTTCTATGGAGCTGCTTGCAGATATCAATAAAGATACTGTGGATTTTGCTCCTAACTTTGATGATACCGAAAAAGAACCTACCGTTCTTCCAAGCCGTTATCCGAATCTTCTGGTAAACGGTACTTCCGGTATTGCGGTAGGTATGGCTACCAATATTCCACCTCACAATTTACGTGAGGTTATCAGTGCTGTCGTAAAAATCATTGATAATCAGGTACAGGAAAACAGAAGTACCGAAATGGAAGAGATATTGGAACTTGTAAAAGCTCCGGATTTTCCTACCGGCGGAATTATCCTCGGTACCAGAGGAGCTGAAGAAGCATACCGTACCGGCCGCGGCAAAGTCAGAGTCCGTGCCGTTACTGATATTGAAAGTATGCCAAACGGTAAGAACCGTATTATAGTAACGGAACTTCCTTATATGGTAAACAAGGCAAATCTTTTACTTAAAATTGCCGATTTGGTAAAATTGAAAAAGATAGACGGAATTACCGACCTTCGTGATGAAACAAACCGTGAAGGTATGAGAGTCGTAATTGAGCTTAGAAAAGATGTAAATGCAAACGTTATTTTAAACCAACTTTATAAACATACCCAGCTTCAAGATTCTTTCGGCATCATTATGCTTGCATTGGTTAATAATGAGCCTAAGGTAATGAATATCCTGGATATGCTTAATTATTATCTGGGTCATCAGAAAGAAGTTGTAACAAGAAGAACCAGATATGACTTGAATAAGGCTGAAGAAAGAGATCATATTTTGCAGGGCTTATTGATTGCTCTTGATAATATTGATGAAGTTATTCAGATTGTCAGAAGCAGCCAGACAACCCAGATTGCAAAAGAAAGATTAATGGAGCGTTTTTCACTTTCCGATGCGCAGTCTCAGGCGATTGTGGACATGCGTCTTCGTGCGTTGACAGGTTTGGAAAGAGAGAAGCTTGAAAAAGAACATGAAGAATTAATGATAAAAATTGCTGAATTGAAGGCAATTTTGGCAGATGAGAAATTACTGCTCGGAGTTATTAAGGAAGAAATCTTAATAATAAGTGAAAAATTTGGTGATGACAGAAGAAGTCAGATAGGCTATGACGTATATGATATAAATATGGAAGATTTGATTCCAAAAGATAATACGATAATAGCCATGACAAGCTTAGGTTATATTAAGCGTATGACCGTAGACAATTTCAAAGCGCAGCATCGTGGCGGTAAGGGAATTAAAGGCATGCAGACCATAGAAGAAGATTACATAGAAGATCTTCTTATGATGTATACACATCACTATTTAATGTTCTTTACTAACTTTGGACGAGTTTACAGACTTAAGGCATATGAGATTCCGGAGGCAGGACGAACCGCAAGAGGAACTGCAATCATTAATTTACTGCAGCTGAATCCGGGTGAAAAAATAACTGCAATGATACCTATTAAAGATTATGAAGAGAATAAAAATCTTTTCATGGTAACCAGAAAAGGTATTGTAAAGAAAACTTCCATAATGGAGTACCGTAATATCAGGAAAATAGGTCTCACAGCCATAAATCTTCGTGAAGACGATGAACTTATTGAAGTAAAATCTACCGATGCCGATACTGAAATTTTTATTGTTACCAAACTTGGAATGTGTATCAGATTTAAAGAAACAGAAGTCAGAGCAACAGGCAGATCTTCAATGGGTGTTTTTGGTATGGATTTATCCAAGGATGATGAAATAGTAGGAATGCAGCTGGATCATCAGGGTGATTCTCTTCTTATTGTTTCAGAAAACGGTATGGGAAAACGTACTTATCTTGACGAATTTACGACACAACATCGTAACGGTAAAGGTGTTAAATGTTATAAAATCACCGAAAAAACCGGAAATGTTGTTGGAGTAAAGGCTGTTAATGATGACCATGAGATTATGATGATCACTACAGAAGGCGTTATCATACAGATTCGTATGGAAGATATTTCAACTCTGGGAAGGATTACATCCGGTGTTAAGTTGATGAATCTGGATGAAGATGTAAAAATTGCCAAGATTGCCAAGGTGCGTGAGAAGGTGAGCGACGGGGATCAGGAGCTGGAAGGTATCATGGATGAAGGTGATGAAGTAGAAGAAGATATAGAAGATGAGATAGAAAACGATATAGAATAAATGTCAAAATGTGACAACAGATACCGCCTGGGAGAATAGGATGAAATCTTACAATCATTTATTTGAATCTTTGGATATATTTAAAGATTTTGTGGAAGGAAGCGGATTAAACCGGGATAAAGAGGTGTTAATTCGAATTCACAGCACTCAACATAGTATGGGTGAAATGCAGTCTCTTGCAAAAGAGATTAAGACAGTCATGCCTAAAGCAGTTATTACGGGATGCAGCAGTTCCTTTGTAATTTGTGAGGGAAAAATCCTGTCTGATTCCTGTCTTATATCCATTACAGATTTTGAAAATTGTAAGATTAGATACGGTATGTTCTCCTGTGAAACGGAGGATGGAAAAGAAAAAACCGGTGAAGAACTCTGCCGCCAGGTTTCTGAAGAATTAATAAAGAAGGACCAAGGATTGATGCTGGTATTCTTCCCACTCTCCTACTACAAGACTGCAAAATTTGTCACTAGTATGAATCGGGAGAATCCACAAATCCGAATGATAGGCGGCGTATCTTATATGGCGACTGATGTGTATCATGAGGCGGAAAATTACTCCTATGTGCTGTCAGATACGAATGTGTCAGCAAACAGCATGACCGCAGTGTTGATTATGTCCAAACAGTTAAGTATATATCAGAATGTCATAAACGGCGTGGATGCTGTAGGCAGAAGCTATGAGGTGACAAAAGTTCACGAACACTTTGTGGATGAGATAGAGGGAGTTGACGCTGCGAAATGGTATGAGGATATGCTGGGTGAAGAAGAACTCGCAAAAGATCCTACTCTTGCAAGCATCTTTCCTCTGATATATGAGGGAACCAAGCTTTCACACAACGTAGTATTTGAACCCTATGAAACACTTCCGGAACCTTATAAATCCGAAAAAAGAAATAGAATCAATCTATTCAGCGAAATTACACAGGGAATGAAATTTTCCTTAGGATATTTTGACCCACATAAAATTATCGATCAGATGAATGATGTTTATGCAAAACTTCATGAAGAGCCGGTAGAGGCTTTGTTTGTTTATGATTGTTTGGCCAGGATGTGGATGTTACAGGACTGCGCATCATGGGAGGTGTCGCAATTTCAAGCAACAAATATGAGCGGTGCCATGATGGCGGGTGAGATTGGTTTTGTGGATGGAAAAAATATTTATGCCAACTCTACTTTTGTAATCGCAGCTCTCTCTGAGGATTCTAATGCGCGTATCCTATTGAAAGAAAAAGCTCTGCAAAATATTGACGGACTTCAGTACAACAATGTGCAGATGATCAACTATCTACTGACGGCGGGAAATAAACAGTTGAACCGGCAGTTGAACGAACAGTACAGCCAGATGCAGAGGGCAATGTTCTACGATGAAAATTTGGATTTGGAAAACCAGACAAAATTTTTGTTAGATCGTGAAAATGAAAATCTGGACAAGGCTGCAGTATTTTTCCTGAAAAATAAAAGAGTTATTCGTTTGTTCTTAGGTCAAGCTGCGTTGTGGAACGAATTAAAACAAATTTATAAACGACTTTCAGACGCTTTGGTAAACAAAGGTCTGCGTTTCTACAGCTATGGTGACTGTTCCTTTTTGATTGCCGCTGATGATCATATATCTGACGGAGATTTTGTCTCTTTTATGAAAGAGACATTAGAGCAGTTAAATGCCGTTATCTGTAAGGAATTTGTCTTTTCCTACGAATGCGCCGTAGTCATGCATGAGGAAGATCCAATACCTAAGATTGACGAGGCTCTTCAATATGCGGAAAAAAATAAAATTACATTTGTTATTTATGATCAGATAAAAGAGGAAAGCATAGACATCAAAGAAGAAATGCACATGCTGCAGGTTATCAAGGAAGCTTTGGTACAGGATGGGGTTATTCCATATTTTCAGGGAATTTACGATAATCGAGCAAAGTGCATAACCATACACGAAGCATTGATGCGTATCCGGGATGCGGAAGGTCATTTGTATTATCCCGATCAGTTCCTGCCAATTGCAAAGGAGTATAATCTGTATGAGCCTCTGTCCGTTGTCATGGTAAAGAAGGTCATGGAGATGTTTTTGAATCAGGGGCAAAGGGTCAGCATCAACTTGAATGTACAGGATATTTATGACCGGGAAATAATCCGTATAATTTTCCGCTATTTAGAGCTGGAGCAGCATCCTGAAAACTTTATATTTGAACTAGTTGAAAGTGAAGAAGTGCAGGACTATACATATATTCAGCAGTTTGCTGACAGCGTCCATGAATATGGTGCGAAAATTGCCATTGATGATTTTGGGACAGGATTTTCTAATTTGATGCATATTATTCGAATCAATGCGGATATTATCAAGATTGACGGCACAATTGTAAAGGACATCTGCGATGATGCAGACTGTCTGAAATTCATAGAAATGATCAACAACTGGTGTATCCAGAAAGATAAAGAGGTCATTGCTGAATTTGTAGAAGATGAAAAAATCCAAAGTCTTCTGGAGAAAATACAGGTGACTTATTCCCAGGGTTATTATTTTGCAAAGCCCATGAGCTGGGAGGATTGTAAAAAAACGCGGGTTGAAAATTAATATCTATTAAAGCAGGCGAATATTTCCTGTACTCTGGGCATAGCTAGACCGGATGGTACGTTACTTTTATCACAAATACCTGCCAATCCTTTTGTTTTTAATATATTTTCAAGTGCTTTTACTACACTGACAATATCATTTTTTGATTCACCATAATTCTCTTTGGCATAGCGCAAAAGATATGCAAGTGTCTGCGTCTGCTCTTCATCTACAAGCTGCTCCAGATAGCGTAAGTCTAAATTTTCTTTACCTATTGAAAAAGCAGTCTTACCCATTCTCTTTATTTTAAGACGTTCTTCCACATAACCGTTGCCTCTGTAATTCTTTCTTTTCTGAGAAGTGCCGGATAAGTCAATCTTACGTTTTGTGTCAGGAAAATGAAAGTCAGGAGCAGAAACTATGGGAGAGGGATACTTATCAATGACTTTTTTTGTTTCATCTGTAATATCTATAGCCTGATATGAATCCATCTGAACAATTTTGTCTGCAATATAGAAGTAAGAACCACAGCTTCCAACTACCAGAATCGTTGAAATTCCGGCATGTTCATATAAATCCTTGGCACGTTCCAAAAACGGAGTAATAGGTTCTTTTTCTCTGGCAACTATGCGCTGCATCAATTCATCACGAACCATAAAGTTTGTCGCGGAAGTATCCTCATCAATAAGTAAAAGCCTGCTGCCTGATTCAATTCCCTCTACAATATTTGCCGCTTGCGAAGTGCTGCCGCTGGCATCCAAAGTTGAAAAACACTTTGTATCTTTACCGTTTGGCAGATGGTTTATAAATAAAGAAATATCGGTATTTGTAATTTTTCTGCCATCTTCCGCACGGAGTTTTAAGGCTGTTTCATCGGTAATAACATATTCCCTTCCATCTCCGGCAATATGGTTGTATACACCACGCTCCAATGCCTTTAGGAGAGTGGATTTTCCATGATATCCGCCGCCTACTATTAAAGTAATACCTTTTTTAATTCCCATTCCTCTTAAACTTCCTTTGTGTGGAAGTTCAAGTATTATAGCCATTTTTTCCGGAGATTTAAACGGTATACCGTCAATTAACGGTTTATCGGATACACCACTTTCCCTGGGCAATATTGCCCCATCTGCAATAAATGCCACAATATCCTGTTTCTTGATCTCTTCCCTAATATACTGCTGATCTTCCGCAAGAAAAATCACATTTTCAATCTCTTGCTTTGGAGTTTTGTCATAATACAGACTCTGTTCAACACAGACAGGAATAAAATCAAACAAAATTTTCTCTAATTCGGAAGAGTTTATTGTCCTTCCATTAGCCGGAAAACCTACTTCAAACCGCAGAATTATCCCTTCTGTCGTAATTTCACATGCCGTCCTCTCCAAAATCTCCTGTCCGCAACGGCTTACCGAAATAATTCCACTTTTTCCCGAACCCTTCGCCTGAAAAGAAAATTTATCCACCTGTTTGCGAAAACGACGTATCAGATAATCCTCTAATGCGGTTTTATTCCACTTCACTGCATAATATTCTTCCGGAAACTTAGCTATCTTATGGCTAACATTAACGCTAAGTCTGGAAGGTGCCGCAAAAGGATCCCCCTGTACGTGTTCAATATTTAGAACATATTTCTCGAAATTATAGCTTCCAGATATTGATTTATAAGCCGGATAACTCTTACGATTTATTGCCCTCAAATTATTTCGTAAGTCTTCTGATGATTTCATAATACCTCCAATAATTTATTACCTTAAGTCTTGAGTAAGGATTGTGCAAATAGTAACTTTTCTTTGCGTCTCTGGCTCCGACAATGAGTAAAGAAAAGTTACTATTTGTGCAATCCGTTCCCCAGCTTAATATATTGATAATATATCATTAAAATTCTGACTAATCAACGCAATTTTTAAAAAGCAAACCTCTCCATCCTTTTATCAATATCACTACGAAAGTCTATATCTTTTAAAGTATTTATATCAGGATTTGTTGCAATCCTTTCTCTGTTATCTCTTAAAACCCGATATAAAAGATTATAACAATTATGATTATGTAGAAAATCAACAAGTTTAAAAAATTCAGCATCTTTTATTTCTTCGATATTAAAATAATTATTAAACTCATTTTCAGATGCAAAATTACAAAATAAAATATATTCTATATATAAGCAGCGCTCAAATGTATTTGTACTAAGTTGTTCATATATTTCCACAAGTTTTTCATATGTCATTTTAATTCTCCTCCGGATAATAGTACCTGATTTCGGGTTCGTACCTGTTTCAAGGAACTATATTAAATCTGATTATACGAGCATAATAGTATAAAATCAAGAAAAAGAGGAATATACGTATGATAAAATTTGATAAATTATTTGATGTACTTAAAGAAAGAGGAATTAGTCAATATCATCTTTACACCTACAGGGGGATAAGCAGAAGTCAGATACAAAGACTTAAAACTGGTAATGTTAATGTAAATACATTAAATGCAATTCTTAATATATTGGAAGACTGTACTCTTAATGATATAGCGGAATTTATAAAAGATGATGAAACTAAAGAAGAAGAAAAAAAGATAAGTTAATTATCGAGGTTTAAGCTCATCATAAGGAAACCGGAAGTTTCCTTATGATGAAAATATGCTATTTATTGTAAAATACTTCTATAGCCTGTACGAAATAATCTGCCATACCTTCTCCGTACTGTTTATCGGTAGCGGCTTTAACACGTTCGTCTTTGTGTACCGGAGCAATACCCAACATCATATCTTTTTCATCTTTGATCTGGTATAGTTGTCTTATGGCAAATCCATACTCTCCGATTAACTCTTTCACTTCAAAGGAAGTCACCGGTATGTTAGCGGCCATTTTCTTTGCCAGTTTCCGCATAATATTATCACACCGATTTTGATAAGACTGTAGTATTTCCATACTGGGCGGATTTTTCGCGGCTTGCAGTGCCGCCTCCTTACTACCGTACCATTCCACCACTTTCTGATAGCCTTTCTGTATATCCGGCCTGGAAGAGCGTTCTAAATAATGATTCCGCCACGCTTCTATACTCCCGAAATCCTTAATAATACTTTCCTGAATTTCTTCAGACATATGCTCAATCATAGACTGGCTGAGTTCTTCCAGTTCTTCTTTGTTAAATACTGCAAAATCCATTTGATTATCTCCTTTCATAATGTCGTCAATGCTGGCAATCAGACGTTCCATACGTTCTTTCTTTGCCATCAGCATTTTTCTCTGCATCTGCAGAATCTGATTTCTTTCAAGAGCTGAATTTTCCATGACCGCTTTGATTTCCTTCAATGGAATATCAAATTCACGGAAAAACAAAATCTGCTGTAATGTTTCCAGTGCTTTATCGTCATAAAGCCGGTATCCCGCTTCACTTTTTTCAGTCGGCTTTAATAG
>JAFLTH010000120.1 GCA_022510525.1 Lachnospiraceae bacterium
CCCCGACCTTTTGGTCCGTAGCCAAACGCTCTATCCAGCTGAGCTAAGCGCACATTTGTGGATGATTAATCCACAACAAAAGCTATTATAAATAGTTTTAATAAAAATGTCAAGACTGTATTATTAAAGTTTGAAGAAAGCAACACTATTATTCAACTGTTCAATTACGGTCTTAAGTTCTGAAGCCTGATCTGCGACACCCTCAATATTGGCTCTCAGTTCTTCCGTAGAAGCAGTAGATTCCTCTGCGGAAGCGGCAGTTTCTTCGGAAATACCGGACAAGTCACTGATTGAGTCTATAACACTTACTTTGTTCTTGTCTACCTGCTCTACAAGTTCAGCAATCTTGACTATAGCATTGGCTGCTTCATTAATATTACTGTCCACTTCATCAAAGCTTTTGCTGACACTATTGAGGGCTGAGGATTCTTTTCCGACAGCATCATGTATTTTACCGGCAATCTCCGTACACTCCTCGGTTTTAGACGTAATCTCTTCGATTATTGCTTGAATTTGTTGTGCTGAAGAGTTAGACTGCTCTGCCAGTTTCTGTATTTCACTTGCTACAACAGCGAAACCTCTTCCTGCTTCACCTGCTCTTGCAGCTTCTATGCTTGCATTTAAGGATAATAGATTGGTCTGATCGGAAATATCCATAATCATCTGAGCAGCAGTAGTAATCTGGTCTACGGCACCGCTTACACTTGAAATACTTGCTATTACGTCATTAGCACTTCTGGTAGTATATGCATTGGCTTTTAACAATTCAGAGAGATTTGTCTTAGCGGTACGGCTGACTTCTGAAACGGTTTCGGTAACTTCTTTGGTTGACTGTGAGCTGTGTGAAATTTCGGTTATATTATTGGAAATCTCATCCATATCTACTGCCTGTTTTTCTACTGCAGATGCCGTACTCTGTGCAGCAGAAGCTAATCCTTCCATAGAGTCGCTCAAATCTTTTACTGCAGTAGTGCAGTTGACAAGAGATTGGTCTACACTGTTTACGGAAGTGTCTACCGTGTCGGCACAGCTTAATATCATCTGTACGATATCTACCAGCTGGCCACGCAGATTCTCAGCGGCTTCAGCAAGTTCGTAAAGTTCTCTTATGGCATTTTTATTGGTCATCTCAAAATCCAGCCTGCCTTCAGAAAGCATAACCGTTTCGTCACGAAGATCCATAATACGTTTTGCTATGAGTCTGCCTACCATCACAGCTACAATAACTATAAATACTACAAGAATAGTGCTTACAAAAAGGAGAGTAGTTGTAAAGCTTCGAAGCGCACTTGTTAATTCTTCAGTGGGTTTACCTGTAAAAATCATACCTGCAATTTTGCCGTTCTGCTCAATCGGAATGTAGTAACCGTAATAGTCTTGGCCTCCTATTTCTATATTCTTGGCAAAATATGTATTTCCCTGATTTAAAACAATTTCCTTTACTGTATCCGAACACTGTGTATAAAGCATACGGTCGCCGTTTTCATCCAGCAAGGTTGTCATATACCTTGTATCTCCATAGAACAAGGTACAGTCTACATCTGTCTTTTCTTTAATAAAATCAACAATGTCATAGCTTTCGGACAGGTTAGTTCCGCCTTTATACAACAGATTGCCTGATAACCAGTAATTTCTGCCGTCGGCAGCATTGAAAGTTTCAAGCAAGGTGTATCCGGTCGACATAAGTGTTGTTTCAATCTCTCTTTCTGTAGATGATTTCATACTCTGATATGATGTGATAAAGGATCCTACAATAGAGACAAATGTAGGTAAAAGGCACATCAGAATTAAGATAATAATAATACTGGGTTTCTTTTTCATAAGGGTATCTCCTATGCTTATAGTATTTCATAAATATTTATCCGTTTACACGTACTAATATTATATATTAGAGACTGACATAATGCAAGAATTAAGTTGCAAAATCGACTGTATGTACAGTTGCAGTCATACAAATTTCGTGCTAAAGTATAGGGTGAAAAATAAATTTTTCACCCGCAAGTTTGTGCTTACGCGCAAACTCGCAGATTTTGGGTAAAGTAGGACTTGAAGGGTAAGAAAGGACTATGAGTATATATGGTTATTTTGTACGAAGTGTATGAGAATTTATACGTTAATATGACTAACAGGTGTCCTTGTGCCTGCACTTTCTGTCTGCGCCAGACGAAGGATGAAATGAATAACTCCGGGAGTCTGTGGTTAGAGCGTGAACCAAGTGTCGAAGAGGTAATTGCCGAATTTGATAAATTTGATATGAAAAAATATCACGAACTGGTGTTCTGTGGATTTGGAGAACCAACGGAACGTCTTGATGAGCTGCTAAAGGTGGCTGCATATGCAAAAGAAAAATTCCATATTCCAATCCGGATTAATACAAACGGACTTTCCGATCTGATATACGGAAAAGATACCGCGCCTATGTATGAAGGACTTATAGATACCGTTTCAATCAGCCTTAATACTCCTGACAGAGAGAAATATCTGGAATTGACCAGAAGTAAATTTGGAATAGAGTCCCATGATGCTATGCTGCGTTTTGCAGGAAATGTAAGTAAGTATGTGCCCAATGTGGTACTCTCTACCGTAAAGACAACTATTACCGAAGAAGAAGAGCAGAGGTGTCGGGAAATCTGTGACAAACTGGGCGTGACCTATCGTATTCGTAATCATGAATAAGAGCCATATTTTATTCCACATAATATTGAAGCTCAAACGGATATCCGTTCTTTTTATTCTCTGTTGAGGAAGTGTCAGTTTCTATGATACAGAAAGAATCACCTCGTAATACTTCTTTCATTTCCTCAGCGACAGACTCTGACATATGGGTAGAGATTTTCCGACAAGCATAGATTCCTGCGGGTAACAGACGCAGAACATTGTTGTTTGTAGTTATGGAAGTATCATTTGCAGCTACTGTCAGGAACATATATCTGGTAAGTTTTCCGTTATTATATTCATGGAGTATGCCTGAGGGATAAGTTGCATTGATCTTAAGCTGCTGTGCCGTAACAAATAATTTCAGAATATACTGACCGTAATACTTGGGAGTATCCATTTCCTCCAAAGGCACGGTCAATACCATACGTTCCTCATATGTATTTTGATAAAAACCGTCCGGCAGCATAAGGCCTGATTTGCTTTCCGGAATTTTAGCCATACCGTTTACTGAGGAGGAAAGCTGCTGGAGTGCGTCCTGTAGAGCTTCAAGACATTTATGTATTTCCAGTATTTTTTCCTCGGCAAGAATTTTTCCGTCATAAAGAAGTTTCTGCAGATTGATAGAATCATTCTCTACGTAGTTGTTTAAGTCTTTTAACGGGATTCCCAGCTTGACGCAAAGAGTAATGGCGTCCAGAAGATATAGTTGTTCCTCGGTGTAATAACGGTAATTGGTTTCCGTATTTACAAATGCAGGTTTAAGTATCCCGATTCTGTCATAATAACGCAGGGACTTGATGCTTACATTCTTTAATTTTGAAACTTTTCCGATTGATAAGTATTTGTCCATTAAGAAAACCTTGCCTTTTTGAAACTCTACTATTGTGTTATAGTTGCTTGTCTCTACTATGACATAAATCGATATTTTTTGCAATAGTATTTTATAATCATTTCTAAATGGTAAAATAGTACATAATATGATAAACTGTTTTATAGTAAGATATGACGAAGGAATAAAATAATGTCTCAGATTATATTGGACTCAGGAAAAATAAAAGCATATGAGAGCTTAAAAATATTGTGCGAATACGCAGGGAAATCGTCTAAATGGTGTGACGAACTCTGGCTGGATATCCTGACCGACTATGAATTGTATGAGGAATTTGTTTACTATCTGGAGCATCATAGTCTGGCAGATAATATGAAAGCGGAAGGATATTCATTAACCGATTTTTATGTATGGCAGATGGATCGTCATAATCTGACCAATGACACCGGGAAGAATACGGGGATATGTAATAAGGAAGAAATGGTTTTGAACGCATTTAAGTCTATGGCGGAAATGAAGAAGAACCCTGAGTATTATAAACGAAAATTATCTGACGGTTCGGGTATGGATAAGGAATGAGTTCCGGGAGAAATTTTAATATGGATAAAAAAGAATTTATTGAAAAATTACAGCGCTCGCTTGCAAGCGGACTAAATAGCGCTCAGGTGGCGGATAATATAAGATATTATCAGGATTATATTGAATCAGAGATACTAAAGGGCAAATCTGAAGAGGAAGTTATTTCCAATCTGGGCGATCCCAGACTCCTTGCCAAAAGTATTATTGAAGCCAATAAGCATTCCGGAGATAACTTTGGTTCAAACCGGGAATTTGATGATGAAGTGAAAGATAAATCCGGAAGCAATAAATCCGGACGGATTTTATCACATATACTTATGATGCCCGCATGGCTGACCGTATTGATAGTAGTGGTAATCCTGATAATCGGTATAGGTATAATAACTTCGTTGATTTCGATTTTTGCTCCGGTTATTATTGCAGTATTGGTAGTGCTGCTTATAGTAAATCTTTTTCAAGGCAACAGTAAGCCAAAATAGAAGTCAAAAGTAAAATACAATATAATCGGAAAAAAATTATGCAAAATCCTGCATTGCATATGAATACTTTGTAATAAATCTTGTAATACTATTCCTGTAACTAAAAACATTCAGGAGGTATATTAAGATGGCAAAGAATGATTATAACCAGAATTCTCAGAACAATGAAAAGCAGCAGGATAAGAACTGCAACAACCAGAATTCTCAGAACAGCAAAAACAACTCTAAGAACAGCTCAAGCAGCAATGCGCAGGACAGCCAGAAGAATAATAACTACTAATAATAAAAGCGGTGCAGTCATCTGGCTGTACCGCTTTTATTATCGAATTTTTTTATTTATATATTTTTAGAAATTGACAGAAAAAGAACTAGACTTTACAATAAGTCTATGGAAAAAATGAGTTTTATTGTACCATGCCATTTTGGGATGGAATCGGTATTAAAAAGAGAGATAATAAATCTTGGATATGAAATAGAAACGGTTGAGGATGGCCGTGTTACTTTTACGGGAGACTCAAGTGCGGTATGTCGTGCCAATATCTTCCTTAGGAGCGCGGAAAGGGTACTGATCAAGATTGGCAGTTTTCATGCCGAAACATTTGAAGAACTTTTTCAGGGCACGAAAAATCTTCCATGGGAGAATTATATCACCGAGGACGGCAGATTCTGGGTTGCAAAGGCGGCCAGTGTTAAAAGTAAACTTTTCAGTCCCTCAGATATACAATCTATCGTAAAAAAAGCAATGGTAGAGCGTCTTAAAACCATATATCATAAGGAATGGTTTGATGAAAGCGGCGAGTCTTTTCCCATCAGAATATTTCTGATGAAGGATGAGGTTGTGATGGGACTGGATACCACTGGAGATTCTTTACATAAAAGAGGGTACAGGAAACTTACGGCTAAGGCGCCGATTGCCGAAAATCTGGCAGCGGCATTGATTATGCTGACTCCGTGGAAAGGTGACAGGATTCTGGTAGACCCATTCTGCGGAAGCGGTACATTTCCGATTGAGGCAGCTATGATGGCAGCAGGGATTGCACCCGGTATGAAACGAAGTTTTCTGGCACAAGAGTGGAAGCATATTGTGCCGCCTCAGTATTGGAAGCAGGCCATAGATGAAGCTGAGTCTATGGTTAATCCGGATGTAGAAACAGATATACAGGGATATGACATTGACAATAAAATGGTGTCAATCTCACGTGAAAATGCCAGACTTGCAGGAGTGGAACACTTAATCCATTTCCAAAAAAGGGGCATTGACCAACTCAGTCACCCTAAGAAATACGGCTTTCTTGTCACAAACCCTCCCTATGGGGAAAGGATTGAAGAGAAAGAAAATCTTCCTGCTATATATCGCGAACTGGGTGAACGGTATTCGGCATTGGACAGTTGGTCTATGTATGTGATTACTGCCTTTGAACAGGCGGAACATTATATAGGGCGTAAAGCCGATAAGAATCGCAAGATTTATAATGGAATGATGAAAACTTATTATTATCAATATATTGGAGCTAAGCCGCCCTATCGTGGAAATGGACGGAGCGGAAGCGGAGGTTGATATGCAGCAGAATCAACTTATGAAAAATACGGCTGTATATACGCTGCTGTTTGCAGTATGTTCACTTGTAATAATATTTTATTACTGTGTGAATGAAATTGAAATAGTTATGGAAGACTCTCAGGAAGATATTGTGCAGAGTACAGATACGGCAATTCGAGAGAATTCCGATAATAAGCCGGAGAAATTTCAGAATGAAAACAGCATTATGTTTGAAGATAATGATCAGGAAATGACTTACTTTTGCGTTCCTCTTCATGAGGAGGTGCGCGCTGAAAATGTTACCATAGAGAATCACTATATGGATAAGGAACTCTGGATAAGCATTGATAAGGAGCAAAATAGCAAACTATTTGATGATTTTTACCGTACACAGGGAGTTTATGGCAATAGGGATGCTGTGGTAGAGGGTTATTTTGAGAACAGCGCGGATATGTTCCGGTTAAAATTTAAATTAGCTGATATATATGAATATCATAGTATTTTTGAAGACAATAAGCTATATATTGAATTTGTTGCACCCAAAGAGGTCTATGACAAGATTGTAGTAATAGACCCGGCATACGGCGGAGAGATTACGGGAGCTGTCTCAGGCAAGCTGGAAGGGAAGAAAATTACTCTTGAGGTTGCCCGGGCACTTAAAGAAAAACTGGATGAAACAGATATTAAGGTCTATTATACCAGAATGGATGACAGCGCACCCTCTGATGATAGCCGAATTGATTTAACCAACGCGGTCAAAGCTGACATGTTGATCAGAATTGAAGTTAATGAGGCTGAGGATACCAAGAAATACGGTACGGAGGCTGTATACAACAGTAAATTCTTTATTCCGGGATTTGGCAGTGTGGAACTGGCTGATCTGCTGGAAAAAGAAGTGGTGACAGCGATAAGCGGAAAGGCAAACGGACTTTTTGCTTCCACCGCCGAAGATGAAGTAGTAGAAAGAGCAGTTGTTCCGGCAGCAGCTATAAGAGTCGGATATGTAAGTAACGGACAGGAAGCTATTTTACTGAACAGAGAAGATTATATACAGAAAATTGCGGATGGAATTTATCAGGCAATACTTTTGGCATATGAAGATTAGGGTGGAAAGTGTGAAAAATAAATTTTTCACACGCGAGTTTGTGCTTATGCCCAAACATCGCAGGCTGTGAGAAAGGCAAGGTTATTGTATGGAAAGGGTAATTGTTTTTGCAACCGGAAATGAAGGGAAAATGCATGAAATACGCCAGATTTTGGGTGATATGGATGTGAAAGTACTATCTATGAAAGAGGCCGGAATTACAGCCGATATTATAGAGGACGGTACAACTTTTGAAGAAAATGCAATTATTAAAGCCAAAGCCATAGCGGCTATGACCGATCATATAGTGCTGGCTGATGATTCGGGGCTTGAAATTGATTATCTTAATAAGGAGCCGGGAATTTATTCGGCAAGATATATGGGGGAAAATACTTCTTATGACATTAAAAATGCCAATCTCATAGGTCGGCTTGAAGGAGTGGAGGATGAAAATCGTACGGCAAGATTTGTGTGTGCGATTGCTGCAGTGCTTCCTGACGGAGAACTGCTTACGGCACAGGGAACGGTAGAAGGACGGATTGCATATGAACCAAAAGGAGAGAATGGTTTTGGTTTTGACCCGATTTTTTATCTGCCTGAATACGGCTGTACAACAGCGCAGCTTAGTGAGGAAGAAAAAAATGCAATCAGCCACAGGGGCAGGGCACTGAGGAGTATGAAACAGAAGCTTGAGAAAAGGATATTATAGAAGGGTGAAAAATAAATTTTCACCCGCAAGTTTGTGCTTTCGCCCAAACTCGCAGATTATGAATAAAGTATGGGGGCTAAAATGAAGGTGCTTATTGTAAGCGACACTCACCGACATAATGAAAATTTTCTGAAAGTAATAGATAAGGTAAAACCCGTTGATCTGGTAGTGCATTGCGGAGACGTGGAGGGTGACGAGAATTTAATTGCCGACGCAGCAGGCTGCCCTGTGCAGATGGTGGCCGGAAATAATGATTTCTGGTCTGATCTGCCCAAAGAAAAAGAATTTATGATAGGTAATTATAAAGTGTGGCTCACCCATGGACACAATTATTATGTTTCTATGAATTATGAGACTATCAAGCACGAGGCAAGAGCCAGATACATAGATATTGTGATGTTTGGGCATACGCATAAACCCATTGTGAATATTTCCAATGATCTTACGATTATTAATCCCGGAAGCCTTAGCTATCCGAGACAGGAGGGAAGAAGACCTTCATATATTATTATGGAAATAGATGAAAAAGGAAAGGCAGATTATAGGATAAAGTTTGTATAATTTCTGTGTATATTAAAATAATTAAAATAGGTTGACAGACAAAAAGCCATATTATATAATATGACTTGCGTTGTATGAGTGACGGGGTGTGGCTCAGCTTGGCTAGAGCGCCTGGTTTGGGACCAGGAGGTCGCAG
>JAFLTH010000121.1 GCA_022510525.1 Lachnospiraceae bacterium
CAAAAAAACAGAGAAGTGAAGTCATACGTTGCATCAGCTTTGTGGCAGATTGTGCTGGAAAAGGAGATTGGTTTAAAATGATCGGAAAGAAAAACGGTATTTGCCTGGCGAGTATATCAGTCGTAACATTCTGTGCGGTTTTTGTCTGCACATTATTCCTTAACTATAATATGGATTTTGCGGGAATTAAAGATAAAATTGCTTCTCCGCAGGCATTCATCTTATATGATGCGCAGGTTATGACGGGAAAGGTTACAAGTGGGGTCAGCGGAGGAAGCCTGCTTATAACTTCGGCAATCATGCTGCTTTTCTATATTAAGAATCATATTGATACGCATAAGAAAGAGTTGGGTATTATGAAAGCCCTCGGATATTCCGAGTTACGCATTGCGCTGCAGTTTTGGACATATGCGCTCAGTGTATTTGCGGGGACGGCGTTGGGGTTTGGCGGTGCCTTCCTGATGATGCCGCGTTTCTATGCAACACAGCTTGGTGAAGGAGTTTTTCCTGAAGTGAAAATTACTTTTCATCCACAGCTTGCAGCGGCAATGGTAGTTCTTCCGACGGTTTTCTTCGGAGTGTTGTCGGTGGTGTACGCATATCTGAAACTAAAAATGCCGACCGTGGATTTGCTGAAGGAAAGATTGTCTTCGGGCAGAAAACCACGGGAAAAAGCATTGGTTTTCTTTGCTATATTCGGCGCCTTTTGTTATTCGGCAATGGTGCAGATGTCGAGTCGGATGAACGAATTTTCAAAGGGACTGATGGTTGTCATGATTTTTGTTATTGGTATCATATTGGCAGGAATAACGCTCCTGATGGCGCTGACAACGGTAGTAAAGCGCAATACCAAGAATATTGCTATGATGCGTGTGTTGGGTTATAGCTTTGCCGAATGCCGGAAAGCGGTCTTAAGCAAATATCGTGTGTTTGCTTATATCGGGTTTGTACTTGGCACATTGTATCAGCATCTGCTGTTAAAGATTATGATTAATATTGTTTTTCAGGGTGTGGAGGGTGTGCCGGATTACAATTTTAAATCGTTAAATTGCATTTGTGTGTTAGTTTCATTCGCGTTTTTGTATGAGGTTATTTTATATGGGTACGGCAGAAGAATCAGGAAAGTTTCAGTGAAAGAGGTTATGTTGGAGTAGGGGAGGGATTTATCAAAAAGAGACAACGTAGACGTTGTCCCAAAAGATAAGAGATTATTTGGCTGGAGTTCAAATAACCTCTTTATATTTTGTCTTTTTCCATGTTAACCTCGCTGGGTAAATTTACGCTTTTACAATCGGCACATAGGCATAACCTGATGGCTGATTCTCACAAGCAACTTCCCTAACGTAGCCAAATGCTCTTGTCTTATCCTCACGCCAAAAATTTATACTCAATTGGATATCACAAACAGGTAACACATTAAAACGACCAATGGATACGTTTAGAACTTTTCCCAAAAGCATTAAATTGTAAGCGTCCGGTAAACAAATTCCATTTTCCCATTTTGAAATCGCATGTTCGGAAATCAAGATAATTGAATATGGAGCACATAACGAATTGTATGGTAAAGGCGGATTATATACAGAATTATTCTCAATGCAATCTCAGATTTATTATTAGTTATTTATAAATTAGTAAATCATAATTGACTAAATTAAGGCGGCGTGATATAGTTTACAACCAATTTATTAAAGATAAAAAAGCAATTTATCTGATGAGGATATAGCGCTGATTTACGGTATTGTAGGCGGAACGCCGCAGTATCTGCTGGAAAAATTGGCAAGGCGAAGCCGAATGTTCCATTATCACAAAATACAGTTGTATTTATTTGCAAAAAAAGGCTTTACAAAGGGCTGTGTAGATGCAGCAGAGAAGATGGGTAATGTTATGCTTGTATCATATAAAGATATTTTGAGGAAAGTTACGAAGTGATATCGCGATTTGCGTTACCTGTTTTTATTGAAAATTAATATCATATAAGTAATCGGTGACTTTATCAACATCAACATATATGTCTAATTGAAAAAATTCAGCAATTCTCGCTTTATGTCGTGTTGCATTAAATGCTTTTGAAGTAGGATGGCAGTGGAAGGAGGCAGTCAAAATGGACCAAAGAAAGATTGGGGAGTTTTTAAAACGATTAAGAAACGAAAAAGAACTTACCCAAGAACAGTTGGCTGAAAAATTAGGTGTATCCAACAGAACGGTTTCCAGATGGGAAACGGGAAACAATCTGCCGGATATAGGTATGCTTATTCAGTTGGCTGAATTCTATGACATTGATATCCGTGAGATTATTGACGGAGGAAGGAAGAGTGAGATTATGAATGCTGAAATGAAAGATACATTGGAAAAGGTTGCGGAGTATTCCGAGTATGAGAAAGAAATTATCATTACACGAATGAAGAGAAACAGTATCATTATATTAATTTCGTTGATATTCGTGTATGTCATTGCAATCAGTTCGGATTTACCCAATATTTTTGTGTTGGTACAATTTGTGGGAATCGTTCTTGCACTGGGGACGACAATTGAAAATATACTGTATGCAACCCGGAAAAAGAAAACAATAGGTGAGGACGGAAGCAGGCTTAACGGGAAATTTGTTTGGCCGGTAGTAATCGTATGTGTTCTGGCGCTCCTCATAGTCGTTGTAGCGCTGATCGGGCTGAAGGCTACGTATCCGGATGAAACGATGTGGCAGCTGTTTGGACATTTTTTTGAAAAGTAATTTATCAACTGAGAATTTGCTATTTAGTAACGAAAAGCGGCAAGGTTTAGGTCTTGCCGCTTTTGCAATTTAATAAAACCCTTGCGATTCTCGATATTCGAGAATGGGAGAGAGATGCTTGAAAAAGAGTATCAGCGTATTTGCGAGCAGGCATCCGAATTTGACCCGGAACCATGGAATGCAAAAGAAGCATGCAGACTATATTGGAGCTACGGGCGTTCCGTTGACATATATCTGTTGTGCTATGAAAAACGCATCGTAGAACTCAGGTTTTTCTGGGAACCGACAGCTGAGCAAATAGCGATTGCCGCGGAGAGATTGGCGGGAGAGTAGCGGAGTGGATAGGAAAACTTGTATGTTTTGTGTTATAATAACAGAAATATTTTTTACTTAAAACAGGTCAAATTTCAATCGGAAATTGAGGGATGGCTATGGAACTAAACATTAATTCACCATCTTATTATACGCGTCAATACGGAGTGATTGATGAGATATATGATATGTGCCGGGAAATCAGATATTGGGTAAAAGATAAACATTATAGTCCTGTTGTGGATATTGTCGGAATTATACCTATCGTCGCGCCAAAAGAGGTGATTGACAGCGGCTTGTGTAAGGAAGGAAAAAAATGTGAAACGAAGGCGGGCTTTGCTTCAGTAGGTTTGCAGATTGATTATGAAACTTATGTGAACGCCGATATTGATGAGAAAAAGAGGCTGATTATTAATAATGTATTAGCATCCGTTAAAGCTATACATAGCAGAGCCAAGATAGATTATGCTGAATTCAGTAAAGATATAATGCAGTATTGTGAGCAGGCGGGTATTGTGTTGTAGGGAAGTTTATGCAGAAGAATATTTACTTTTGTGCTAATTTAAAATATAATATTAGCATGAAAGGAATTTTTTATGAAACTATTTGAAAAACTTGATAAATTAATGGTGGAACATAACGGTACTATTCAGACTTTTCAGGTGATAGAAGCAGGAATCAGCAAGCCTACATTTTATGAATATGTAAAGGAAAAAGGTTTGGAACAGGTTGCTCACGGAATTTATGTTTTGCCGGATGCATGGACAGATGCTATATACCTTATTCATTTACGGTGTGGTCAGGCGGGTTTTTCCCATGAGACGGCATTGTTTTTCCATGACTTGACAGATCGGGAGCCACAGAAATATTCTCTCACTGTCAAGACGGGCTACAATCCCTCCCGTCTCAAAGAGGATGGACTTCAGGTGTATACAATCAAAAAAGAATTACTTCAGGTAGGTCTCACAGAGATGGAAACACCTTTCGGACACATGGTTCCGGTTTATAATATGGAGCGGACGATTTGTGATTTAGTGCGGAGCAGAAGCCACATTGAAATTCAAACTTTCCAAGATGCGCTCAAGCAATATTCTCGTCGCAAGGATAAAAATTTACAACAGTTGATGCAGTATGCAGACCTTTTTCATGTAGAAAAAATACTGCGCCAATATTTGGAGGTACTGCTTTAATGATAAAGACATCAAAACAACTCAAAGATCTGATCCGTAATTATGCCAGAAAAATTCTGCAGACGCCCAGATTTTGATGCGGAATTATATGATGGAACGTTTTATGGAACGCATTTCTTTGTCTGAATATAAGGATAAGTTTTTTCTCAAGGGCGGTATGTTGGTTGCTGCTATGGTGGGATTGGATGTCCGCTCTACAATGGATTTGGATGCTACAATAAAGGGTGTCAATATTAGCATAGAGAATGTGGGACAGATTATCGACGCTATTATATCCGTACCTTTGGATGACGGTGTTACATTCCGTGTAAAGCAAATTTCTGAGATTATGGAAGAATCAGAATATCCCTGTGTCCGAATTAGTATGGAGACTTTCTTTGATGGTGTGAAGACGCCTTTCAAGATTGACATGTTTACCGGCGATGTGATTACACCGAAGGAAGTGCAATATAACTTGAAACTTATGCTGGAAGATCGTTCGATTGCAATATGGGCTTATAACCTTGAAACTGTGTTGGCGGAGAAACTGGAATGTATTATCAGTCGAAACGTCACTAATACACGCATGAGGGATTTTTATGATGTTCACATTTTACATCAGATTTATGGAGCAAAACTCTCTGCACCGACGCTGCGAGAGGCGTTGATAGCAACCGCAAATAAGCGTGGGACTAGAGAACGATTAAAAGATGCTGCGGATATTGATTGGCACACGACCATGAGTTCTGTCAAGGATTTGTATTTGTTAGGAGGCGGTGTATAAAAGTGATAGAATTTAGTTCAGAGCATAGCGCTACATGGTTAGAACTTATGCGTGCATACCAAAAATATAAAGAAGCAATTTTTTATTGGGTGAAAGAAATGGATACTGTAAAACGGCAGGATTTATTTTTAGAATTAGGAGCTCCTCTTGTCAGTAGTGATCGGGATTTGCACAAACGTCTGTTAGTGACAAGTTTTTTAAGCAGCAAAGAAATGTGGGATGAAAAGACACTCCTGCTTGCGTGTGAGGAACTGGTAGTATTAGCATTAACGGAACAGGAAGAAGTGGCCGCCCGGGCTCGAATGGCGCTGACAAGAATCAAGAGCCAAACAGAGAGGTTATCTATTGCGGATAAAGTATGCATTATTGCGGCTAAAGAGGCTGAAAAAGAAAAGCCGGATTATGAAGTTTTTCATAATGGATGTATTTTATTGCGGGATTTGGCGAGCAAGGAGCATTTTGCCGGGTTTGTTGAGCAGTATAAGCAGTTCATTTACCTTGTCTACGGTTTAGATGAAAATGATTTGGAAGAAATGAAAAATCGAATGGTGCAGGATGCATAAAGTGGGTGACATGAAATGATAAAAACACAATTTGGCATAATTGAGGATATAGAAGAAACACAGACTTACTCGTATAATCCGGAAAAATATCATTGTACATTCATTGATGATGAAGTCTACATAGATGACTGGTGGAATCAACTACGTCTTCTCAAGACTTATTTTCACAATTTAAATCGTCCTGAGTTTGGGCTTGCGCGATACGGGATTACTTTAATATCTCCCGAATCTCTGCCTGCTTTTCAGGAAATAGTTTTGTCTGATAAACGAATTCAGGAAGATGATAACTTGGTAAAATTGGCGGAGACAATACAGGACGCAATCTGCAGGAATAAGTACATGATTCATTTTGGAATTTGAGATACCCCTTTATTTGGTGGTATAGTAAAAAAAGCGCGGACGAGCAGTTTTATTTTACTAAATATCAATCGAGTTTGGTAGTACAAAGCAACAAAAGGAACAGGAGAAATAAAGGAATAAATGAATCCAAAATTAACCGGAATATGGGAACATATGAGAAACTTAGGACTCTGCGCATTAGCACATGCAAATCGACATGCAGCATATTATGATGTGCAAAATGGAGCATGGGACGAATTAGCGGTTTTGCAAGCGGCGCATGCAGCGGAAATATTAATCAAAGCCAGAATAGCCCAAGAGCATCCTCTGTTAATATTTGATTCATTGCCGAAGACCTCTGGTAATGAGTTGGATCTTGAAACATTATTTGAAAAAGGAAAAACAATTGAATGGAGCGAACTTCCGGATCGCTTGTGGGCGGTTACGGGGATGGAATTGCCTAATATTGAAATATATAAACAATTTGGGAAATTGAGAAATGGAATTCAACATTTCGCACCGGCACCGGATATAGATGTTTCATACGCAACACTAAACTTTGTTTTTAATGTTATTGACCCGTTTATCAATGAATGTTGGAATCTATTCGCGATTGATTACGACGAAGATTATATTGCATATGAGAATTTTGCACCAGCGCTTATTGAACGAAAGATTCCTTTTTTGGTTTCACGGGAAGCCGCCGAATGCTTTGAATTTTGGGATATTGATTGGAACAATATAGATGAAGATTATAAACAGCTTATATTTGAAAGAGTTAACCAAGCAAAAACAAACAAATAATTTATTTTGTGGACAACGAAAAACGAGTCTCAATTAATCATGAGACTCGTTTTAATGTTATGTTCGCATATTGCTGCATTTTATACCGTCAGAATAAGGTCCGGTGCCATTACCACGACAACGAGTACACCAACTATGAATGCCAGTTGGATTATTAGGGGTCACTCGTTTTTCTGTCCACCCAAAACTTGAGGAAGGATAAAAAATATGTTCGTCGCTATTCTGCGAGCAATTAGGACATGACTTATATTCTCCACGTGTTTGGGAAACATCTAACGGCTGTTGACAATGTTTGCATAACATAATATCACCTCTTTTTCGATTGATAAATGTATGAATTCGTTTGTTGAATGAAAAAATTAGTTTGTTTTGCATATATTCTATCACAACTCATTAACTGCCTCAACCGTTTTTTATTTTCCTATATGCATTTCCCCCAATTTATGATAACATTGATTATACTAGGCTAGGTATGTCCGAATGCCGACATAAGTATTAAGACACAGCGGCACAATACCGAAAAACAAAAGGCATATTCAATTATTCAATAATACACTAAGAAAGAAACCGAGAGATACAACCATGAAAAAGATAATGCTTTTCGAGGGCGATATAGAAACACAGGGATACTTTTCGAGACAGCTTGTCGAGGGATTTGCAGCGCTCGGGCATGAGACGTTTATGTATGATTTGAGCAGCCCCTATGTCAGCACGGAGAAGTTCTTCCGTTTCTTTGAAAAGGGCAACACGGTGCTGGTCAATTTCAACTTTCATGGAATGAGCGGTGAAGAATATTTTCTGGACGAGAACGACAGAAGTATGTGGGATGCGCTGGATATTCCAAGCTACAATATCGTGGTGGACCATCCGATGTACTATCATCATTTTCTGGAAAAAGTGCCGAAGAATTACCATCATGTCAGCATTGACAGAAACCATGACAAATATATGCAGCGGTTTTTCACGCAAATCCGGAGAATGCCTTATCTGCCGCTTGCCGGAACGAAGCTTAATCCGAACAAATCCAATGTGCCCATCGAATATCGCAAATACGATGTGATGATGGTGGGCAACTACTGCGCTCCGCAGACGTTTGAAAAGTTTATAACGAGGATAGACGACGAGTACACCGCGTTCTATTATGGCATTATCGATGATTTGCTTGCACATCCGGACAGAACCGTGGAGGATGTAGTGGAGGCTCACCTTTTGGACGAGTTGGGAGAAGTTCCGGAGGACGAGTTGAAGAAGGCTTTGGCGGCGGTCACTTTTATTGACTTGTACGTGCGCTACACCACGAGAGGACAAGCCGTACAGGAGCTTGTGGACGGCGGAGTTAAGGTGCATGTGTTTGGTGACGGATGGGAGATGGTCCCGTGTAAACATCCCGAGAATCTGATTGTGATGAGCAATCTGGATTCGGTGGGATGTTTAAAGAAACTGTGCCAGACGAAAATCTCTCTCAACGTGATGCCGTGGTTTAAGGACGGTGCTCATGACAGGATTTTCAATACGATGCTGAACGGCGCGGTGTGTCTGACCGATTCCAGTGTCTATCTGGACAGCATCCTGCATGACGGTACGGACTGCAGTATCTATTCCCTGGCACAGATGAAGAAGCTGCCTGAGATTGCGGGAGCGCTTCTTGCGAATCCCGGTAAGATGCAGAGCATTGCCGATGAGGGATATCAGCTGGCACTGGCGGGACATACTTGGGCGCACAGAGCGAAGCAGTTACATGAATGGATTGAGAATGAGTAAAGAC
>JAFLTH010000122.1:0-5462 GCA_022510525.1 Lachnospiraceae bacterium
TATAATTGCCTGTTTTCGGATGTATCATCCAATAGGTTTCCATGTCTGTCAACCATAAACTGTGTAGCGACTCCATTCGATGAGCCGGCTTCATACTCGATCAGCATGACCTCCATTTCATAACTGCTGATCCCACGAAGCCATATGCATAAATCGACATAAGTTTCGGCAGGCCTGTTTTCTTTCACTACAAAATTTTCTGAAATGTTTAGATTCCCTGTAAAGGACAAAAACGGAGGTTTGTGTACACTGTACATATATCCGTCTTTTTCAACAGTAGTTCTGCCGACGCCCACATCTTTGCCAAGGGCCTTGCAAAACGGCTCATACCGGGACGTCACGTTATCGCTCCACACCGCACAATATATGAAAAAAGAGAGAATAAGGAAGAATAACGGTATCTTCCATTTACCGATAGACATAAGATGCTCCTTATCATTGAGACTCTAACCGATCAAACACCTCGAAACAATCCAAAGTAGCAAAATAATCTTTGGGAGTCTCTGCCCTTCTAATCAGTTTCACACTTCCGTCTTCCTGTAAAAGCAGCTCCGCAGACCTTAACTTTCCGTTATAATTATATCCCATTGAGTGTCCGTGCGCTCCGGTATCATGGATTGCAAGATAATCACCTATATCCACTTTGGGAAGCATTCTGTCAATCGCAAATTTATCATTATTTTCACATAAAGAGCCCGTTACGTCATACTTATGGTCGCAGGGCGCATTCTCCTTACCAAGCACCGTAATATGGTGATAGGCGCCATACATTGCCGGACGCATCAGATTGACCGCGCAAGCATCCACACCGATATATTCCTTATAGGTATGTTTCTCATGTATAGCCTTAGTTATAAGCGCTCCGTAAGGTGCCATCATAAAACGTCCCATCTCCGCATAAATCGCAACATCACCCATTCCGGCAGGCACAAGCACTTCCTCATATACTTTGCGTACTCCCTCACCGATAGCCCTGATATCGTTTGGCTCCTGCTCCGGCGTGTAAGCAACTCCTACACCGCCTGAAAGATTAATAAACGCAATATCTGCGCCGGTCTCTTTTTCCAACTGCACCGCCAACTCAAAAAGCTGTTTTGCAAGCTGCGGATAATACTCGTTGGTAACGGTATTACTTGCCAGAAAAGCATGAATACCAAAACGCTTTACACCTTTTTGTTTCAAGATACGGAATCCCTCAAACATCTGATCTGTAGTAAAGCCATACTTGGAATCTCCCGGATTGTCCATAATTCCGTTACTCATCTTAAAGACACCACCCGGATTATATCGGCAGCTCATAGTCTCCGGCAGCTTTCCCAAAATGTTTTCCAGATAATCTATATGTGTAATATCGTCAAGATTTATGATTGCACCGATTTTTGCCGCATATTCATAGTCTTCTTCAGGTGTGTCATTAGATGAAAACATTACATCTTCACCCCTGATACCGGCTGCATCGCTTAACATCAGCTCTGTCAGCGAGGAACAGTCACAGCCAAAACCATATTCATGCAAAATACTCATTAAAAATGGATTTGGAGTAGCTTTTACCGCAAAATATTCTTTAAAACCTTTATTCCAGGCAAAAGCCTCTTTAACGGCCTTTGCATTTTCTCTTATTCCCTTTTCATCATAAATATGAAAAGGTGTAGGATATGTTTTAACTATCTCCTCTATCTTTTCCCTGGTCACAAACGGTAATTTTTTCATTGGTAGTGCTTCTCCTCTCTATGTCTGTTATTATGTTTTTCTATGATAGTCAAACATTATGTCTTCCAAATACAGTCATTTTCTACACATTCTCAATCTGCCAGTCAATCGGTTCTGCTCCATTTTTTTCCAGAAACTCATTAGCCTGGCTGAAATGCTTACAGCCGAAAAAGCCACGGTATGCCGAGAGTGGGCTTGGATGCGGCGCCTTCAATATTAAATGCTTTGGATTGGTAAGCATCGGAATCTTGCTCTGTGCCGGTCTTCCCCATAGCATATATACAATCGGCCGCTCCTGGGCATTGACCGCATTGATAACCGCATCGGTAAACTCTTCCCAGCCTTTTCCCTGATGGGAATTAGCCTGATGGGCACGAACCGTAAGCACCGTATTCAGGAGCAGGACGCCCTGATCAGCCCATTTTTGCAAATATCCGTTATTGGGTATATAACAACCCAGATCATCATGCAGCTCCTGATATATATTCTGCAAAGACGGCGGTATATCTTTTTGATCCGGCGGCACCGAAAAACTCATCCCATGCGCCTGATGTTCATTATGGTAAGGGTCTTGTCCCAACAATAAAACCTTTACCTTATTTAACGGAGTAAAATGAAAAGCATTAAAAATATCGTCTGCCGGAGGATAGACCACTACCTTACTGTATTCCTCTTTTATAAAGTTATAAAGCTGCCTGTAATACGGCTTTTTAAATTCAACATCCAGTGCTGCCGCCCAGTCATTACTAAGCATTGCCATATTTCATCCTCCGTATCCGTAATGAACCACATAATTTTATCTTATATACACCTTTGATAACATATGTTATTATATTCTAACGGAAATATCTCTGTTACGTAAATATCTCTTTAAATCCATAATTTCCATCTCTTTAAAATGAAAAAGAGAGGCCGCCAGCGCCGCATCTGCCTTTCCTTTGGTAAAAGCATCATAGAAATGTTCCATCTTACCGGCTCCGCCTGAGGCTATAACAGGAATTGAAACATTTTCAGAGACCATTCCGGTAAGTTCCAGATCATAGCCTGCCTTGGTTCCGTCCCCGTCCATACTTGTAAGCAGGATTTCACCTGCCCCCAGTGATTCGGCCTTCATTGCCCATTCCACCGCATCAATTCCCATATCGATGCGACCGCCGTTTTTATATATATTCCATCCGGTTCCATCCTCACGTCTCTTGGCATCAATTGCCACTACCACACATTGAGAACCGAATTTATCCGCTGCATCTGAAATAAGCCGGGGATTCATAATTGCTGCGGAATTTACGGAAACCTTGTCCGCACCTTCACGAAGAATCGCCCGAAAATCCTCCACACTGCGTATGCCTCCGCCCACAGTAAACGGAATAAATACTCTGGCCGCAACTTTCCTGACCATCTCCACTGCAGTCGCTCTTGCGTCGGAGGAAGCGGTTATGTCCAAAAAGACCAACTCATCCGCGCCGGATTTATCATAAGCTGCCCCTACTTCGGCCGGGTCGCCTGCATCCTTAAAATTTACAAAATTAACTCCCTTTACAACTCTGCCGTTATTTACATCCAGACAGGGAATAATTCTTTTAGTGTGCATTAGTAACCTTCCCTTCTGTCTATACTCAAGAAATTACTCAAAATCTTCATACCTACATCAGAACTTTTCTCCGGATGGAACTGACAGGCAAATATATTATCTTTTTCTACCGAGGCATGAATTGAGACACCATATTCCGTGGCTGCCGTCACAATTTCCGCATCTTTTGCCTTAAGATAATAAGAATGTACAAAATACACATACGAATGTTCCGGTATGCCCTTAAATAAACGTCCCTTATTCGGATAACTAAGAGAATTCCAGCCAATATGAGGAATCTTCAAATCATCATCGGCCGGAATCCTTACTATTTTACCGGGTAAAAGACCCAGGCCTTTTACCCCTTCACTTTCTTCGCTGCTTTCAAATAACAGCTGTAATCCTAAACATATTCCCAAAAAAGGAACCTTTTTATCAACCACTTTCTTTATGACGGCTTCCAGCTCATAGCTTCGAAGCTTCTCCATAGCATCCCCAAAAGCTCCCACTCCCGGTAAAATCACATGATCGGCAGATAAAATCTCCTCTGCATTTCTTGTAACCGTTACTTCTTTGCCAAGAGCAGCTACTGCTTTTTCCACACTTTTGATATTGCCGGCATCATAATCTATTATCGCTACCATTCCAATCACCTTTTGTTAGTTATTAGCCGGTTCTACATTTTCCGGAAGTCCGTCAATAATTTCCTGCTCTTCAGGAAGAATATCTTCTATCGTTACGGGTTGCTCTCCTGTTTCTGTTCCGTTATCGAAACTTATTCCATACACAAGAGATGTAAGCTTCTGTGTATAAGTAATATCATCATATGCAATTATTTCAATAACAGCTGTTTCTGAAAGGCCATACCTCTCTGAGAGCAGAGCAAGTATATTCTCATAAACCTGCCTTACTTCACCGGTAACATTATATTGCTCTGCTTCCGGCAGTATTGCATAATACAGCGCAACACCCTGTACCAATGCATCCAATGCTTCCAGCTCATTATCACCCATCTTCATATAATTTTGATAAGATGACAGCCTGCGGTTCATTGAAAGAATCAGTCTGCTCTTTTGCATAATAAGCTCATCATCTTCACTTAAATCCTTACCATAAAGTAAATCGTAAGCTTCAGCATAATTGCCCATATCAAATGCCACATGTGCATCTCGCTTCTGCAAATATGTAGGAAGTATTGATGACAGCACAATGATAACAGCCGTTATTGTAGCGCAGAAAAGAATGACCGGTATTACTTTTTTCTTTGAAAGTTTCTTACTCGGCGGCTCGTTTAAGACCTCCTCGTCTACAGGTTTAACTTTCTTTTCTTTCTTTGGCTTCTTTTTCTTTCCCTTACTTTCGCCCTCTTCGCCTTCTTCTCCGTCTGCTGCGGCTTTTTTGCCTTTCTTCTTTTTCTTTTCTTTCTTTTCCTTCTTATCTTTCTTTTTCTTATCTTCTTCGCTTAATTCATTCAACAATTCCTTATTCTCATCTGATGCCTCTCCATCTTCTGATGTATCTCCGGCAGTCTCTTCAGTCTCATCATCTTCCTCGCTTTCTGTCAAAAATGCAAGAAATCTTGCAATAACACCCGGTTTTTTCTCAGTTTCACCTTCCGAATCGCCATTTTTTGCATCATTATCCTGCAATTCACCGTCTTCTCCCTTTGATTTCTTCTTTCTTCTCTTCTTTTCTTTCTTACTCTTTTTATCCTCTTCCGGAGAAGCTTCCTGTTCTTGATCCATCTCTTCCATCAGTTCATTAAGGTCCGGTCTTTCATCATCACTTTCATTATCTCCATCAGCAAGAAAATCAAATTTCTCTTCTCCTGATTCCAATATATCATCATTTTCCGAATCAGACACACTCTCTAACAGGGCAAGCATCTCATCATCAATATCTTCACTCTGTTCCGATTGACCAAGAAGATCATCTATTTCTGCGAGATCATTCTCATTTTCTACTTCTCCATTCTCAATACCATCCAACGAAAGTGTATCTGTCTCTGTTTCTTCATATTCGCCTTCTTCCAAAAGCATATCATCTAATGACAGATCATCCAGGCCCGGTTCTTCTAACGCTATATCGTCCAAACCCGACTCTTCCAATGCTATATCATCCAAGCCTGACTCTTCCAATGCTATATCATCCAGGCCCGACTCTTCCAATGCTATATCATCCA
>JAFLTH010000122.1:5562-8242 GCA_022510525.1 Lachnospiraceae bacterium
CCAGGCCCGACTCTTCCAATGCTATATCATCCAGGCCCGACTCTTCCAACGCTATGTCATCAAGTTCTGAACCATCTAACGCTGCATCATCAGGTCCTGAACCATCTAATGACATATCATCAAGCCCTGAACCATCTAAAGTTATATCATCCAGCCCTAAACCATCTAACGCTACATCGTCAAGTCCCGAATCATCTAATGCTATATCATCAAGTCCTAAACCACCTAACGCCATATCATCCGGGCCCTGTTCCTCTAATACCACATCATCTAATGCAAGTTCATCTCCTGAAGCATCGACATCTCCCAAAGCAAGTCCATCCAATAAGTCATCCACTGATACCTCATCATCAAGAGACATATCTTCCAAAACAAGTTCATCCATTATATCACCAGATATAGAAATATCATCTGCTATTTCATCTGTGGATACCGCTTCTTCAATTTCAACTTTTTCAGGTTCTTCGCCGGTCAGCATCTCAAATGCACTTTTGGCACTACCGGAATCTCCGTTCTCATCCTGAGGGGGCGTTGCAACTTCCCCATTCATCATAGATTGCAGCAATTTCTCTAAATATTCTTCACTTGAACTCATAATCTCTCTCCAAACAATAATTTATGTACAACGTTATTTTATCATATAACTGTTCATTTAACAAATCCATTTGCTAAAAATTTGACAGGTTTTTCTCTTATTCCTATTCCTCTATCGGCAATTTTCTCTTCAAGCTGATATAACAACGGATGGATTCTATATAAAAATGCTTTCTTATTATAATATACAATCCTTTCAAAAGGCCATCTTATAATTGTAGGAAACTGCATTCCAACCCCTAATTCTATAACACTTGTTTTTTTATTCACTGTTCCCTGCAGCCATTTCGTGTAAGTTTCCCATTGAGGCAGATAACCCTCTTCTGCATACTTACTGACACCAATCTGATTAAATCTTTTCTTTTGACCACATATTTCACATACCGGTTCTTGCAGTTCATTCAATGAAATTTCACGGTTAAAATACGATTTAACTTTTTCAAAAGCCGCATAATCAGGCTCTGACAGGCATCCACGGCAGTTTGCATCGCACTGCATTCTACGAAAACCTCCGCAAGGTGTCACAATTCTTTTTTCATCAAAATCGTATCTATAAACATAATCATCCATAACAGTTGTTATGATAAAGTAATTTTTTCCATCTACTATCTTCTTCAGATTCCGGTATGCCTTATCAAGAATATCATCCGGATAGTTCTCCAACATCATCTTTTGCAAAAATGGAACTATCCATCTTTCTTCATCTATTTCTTTTTCAATCTCCATATACCGGGGATTCTGAAGCAAAATATTCCAATCATATTGAAATTCTTCACCTATTCCGATTAAAATCATATCTGCTTCATTACATTTGCTAAGTAATTCTGAAAATATATTTTCCATAATATTCCTTATACAAGCCACATTGCGGATTTTATATTAGCATATCTATAATTTTTATATTTAATAAAAGCCGGGAAATCCCGGCTTCTATTTATGTGATTCTTGCCTATCACTGATTACAGAACTAAATCATCAACAACTCTTACAAGATTACCAATTTCAGGTTTGGAAAGCTGTGCATTTGCACCTAACGCTTCTCCTTTTCTCTTCATTTCCTCGTTTACAAGAGAGGAGAAGATAACAACCGGTATATCCTTGGTTTCAGCATCATCTTTAATAAGCTTCGTTAATCTATGACCATCCATAATAGGCATCTCAATATCAGTTATAACGCACTGTACATGGTCTTTTAACGTACCTTCGCGCTTACATTCCGCAATAACATCATAAGCCTGCTGACCATTTTCGGTATGGATTAAGTTTGAATAACCTGCCTTATGTAATGAATCTACAATCAATTTATTCAATAAAGGTGAATCCTCTGCTATAAGAATAGGCACATCATTTCTTTCTCTTTCGCCGAGCTCATCAATCTCTGCCATCTTAAGACCGGTTTCTGGATTAATATCAGTCATAATTTTCTCAAAATCCAGAATAATGATCAATCTGCCTTCAAGTTTAATTATACCGGTAGAAATACCTTCTTCCACGGAAGACATTGTAGAATCCGGTTTAATAATATCTTTCCATGATACTCTATGAATACCCACTACCGAATCAACATGAAATGCAATATCCAGTTTATTAAAGTTGGTAATAATAAACAAACCGCCGGGATTTGATGAACCACGCTGCAAACAATTTTTCAAATCGATAGCAGTAATCATAGTATCACGCGGCATAAAGATCCCTTCTATACTGGGATGTGAATTGGGAACCGGTGTAACTTCCTGATAATTAATAATCTCCCTAATCTTAGCCACATTAATGCCATATGCATTTCCGTCCAGTTTGAATTCAAGCACTTCTAACTCATTCGTTCCATTCTCGAGCAGAATCTTAGTATCCATGTAATCCACCTCACGTATTATATTTAGAAAATACCAATAAATTCGTTAAATCTTGCTTATTATTTATATATATTTTCTATTTTTAGTTTATAACAAACTTATTATAACATAAATAAAAACAAAAAAAAACACTATTTACAATTTTTTTGTAAATAGTGTAATATTATTAATCCATACTCTCAAAACCAAATACCGAAAATCTGTTTCATAACATTCTTAATCCAGTATCCCGC
>JAFLTH010000123.1 GCA_022510525.1 Lachnospiraceae bacterium
GTGGGAGGATTGGTATCCCGGGAAGTAAATGCAGCAGAGCAGCTTTAGTTGAAGTTCATTACTTCCGGCTCTGTTTAAAAGGTATAAAAATATGTTAAGGTCTTGGAAAATCTATCATTTAAGACTTGACCGGATTATGAAAGGAGAAATTGTTTATGTACGCAAAAAAATTATCGGATTTTATTGTACATGAGGATGATGATATCAGAGATGCTTATTGGAGATTTTCTGCACGTGGAGGGGTATCGATTGTTTGTAATGATGATGACAAGTTTATAGGAGTAATTGGTCAAACAGATTGGAATAAGATTCTTCACGCTACTAATCCTGATAAAGTTGTTGTCAGAGATGTTGTTAATAAAAAATGTACAACTATAGGAGTAGAAGATACTTATTCTAAAGCAAGAGATATTTATGCAGATAAAGCAATTGAATATATTCCGGTAATCAGCGAAGAGGGAGATGTGATTGATCTTTTTACAAGGCAAAGGGCATTTTATAAGAAATACTTTGAAGAAGGTAAGCTGCCTAAAATGAATTATGCCATAATGTTATACGCGGGAGCAATTCAAGCTAAAAATTTAGGTTATAAAGCAATTAGTGCAATCGAGTTCGGTGTTGCCGGGGGTAATGGATTGCTTGCAATGCAGTTTCATGCAAGGGAAATTAGTCGCCTTATGGGAATAGAAATTCAGGTATACGGTTTTGATACAGGGAGCGGTCTGCCTACTTATGATGTGAATTATTTGGATATGCCGTTTCATTGGAAACAAGGGCTGTTTGAAATGGATTTTTCGGATTTGGAGAAGAAACTCGAGACGACAAAGCTGGTAATAGGAAAAATTGAAGATACATTACCATCATTTTTTGATATTTATAATCCGGCTCCAGTAGGTGTTATTGCAGTTGATGTTGATTTATATACAGCTACATTGCCGATTTTGAGTATGATGGAGAATGGAAAAACGGAGTGTTTTACACCGAGAATATATATGTATTTTGATGATATATTTAGCGGGTATGAATGTCTTGGAGAAAATGTGGCCATTAAAGAATTTAATGAGAGAAACAAAGGAAGAATGAATATTTGTCCGGAAGGAAAAAATTCTGGGTTATCTTGGGAGTTGTTTCATGGTATTAATTATCATAAGCAGGGGCAATATGATAACAATATCAAAATATGCCACATGTTTCATCATCCGGATTATAATAAATTTATCAGAACTGCCCCAAGCAACTATCCTATCAGAAATTATTCAAGGTTTGTGTGAAGTGTTGATTTGCATATCATTGTTCCTGAATGCAATGTCTATCCATCATTTTACTGGTGATTTCATAGATTAGAGCATTGACAGATGAATGAAGTTTTTTACGATTTTTGCAATTTTCCAGAGTAGCCTAAGACCAGAGAAGAAGATTTTGGAGAAATTCGCGCTTGCTCTGGCTCCGTGGATGGAGTTTGCGCATATTTAGCATCCGGCGACCTTGAAGCCCTCCTTTTTGGCACCGTGAATATGTACGGTCGTTCTATTTTGACTAGCTGTATAACAAGCGATGTATGGATATGGAAAGGATAATGAATAATGAAATCTACTAGATTCGGATATCAAGAGGGAATCAAAGAGATTAAATGGCAAGGGGACGCTTTAGTGTCGCATGCTCTCGGGAGGGTAGATGGATATGCATATACGAATTCTCTTGAGGCGTTCGAAAGCAATTATGAGAAAGGACATAGGACATTTGAGGTTGATTTATATTTAACGCAGGATGAGAAAGTGGTTCTTGCGCATGATTGGAACTATAACGCGAAGGTACAGAAACAGGCATGGACAGAACAGATGCCGCCTACAGAAGAAGAGTTTAAAAACGCAAAAATATATAATGATTTCACACCACTGACTTATACGGATCTATTACGATTAATGAACACTCATACAGATATCTGGATTATAACAGATACAAAATATACAGATAAGGAGCTTATGAAAATACAGTTTCATTATATGGTAGATACTGCTGTATCTCTAGGAATGGAGGCGGTGTTGGATAGAATTATTATTCAGATATACAATGAAGAAATGTATTCCGTGGTGAATACGATCTATCCGTTTCGTTCATATATTTTTACGCTGTATAAGAGGTGGAAGGACGACATTGTAGATTTTAAGAAAATATGCAGATGGTGCAAGGATGAAGGGGTAAATACTATAACAATACCGGTAAAATTGTATTCAACGGATATTCGGTTAATTGCAGAAGAATATGGGGTTGATTTATATGTACATACGGAGAATAATGTATTAAAAGCTAAAGAACTGCTAAAGAATGGGGTTCAAGGAATTTATACTGATAGCTTGTCGGAGGCAGATTTTAAGTTCTTGAATATGATTAAGGAGCGAAGAAAAGAATATAAAAAAGAGAAGCGGTATAAAAAAATTATAAAGGATATTATTAAGCGGGAGGAAATGGTATCCTGTGTTGACTGGATTAGGAAGGAAAACAAAGAGGTCGTTATATTCGGGGCTGGTACATATGGACATCAGATTTATGATATCTTAAAGTGTCAGGGGATTGATACAGCCTTATTTTGTGATAATATAAAATATGGGTGTATTGATGAACAGACAGGTGTAAAAATTGTAAACGTTGATGCATTGAAGAACGAAACTGAGAAGTATGTAGTCTTATTATGCATAGTGGATGGGAAGGTTTATGCTTCATCACAGGAACAATTAAAGAAAGCCGGATTCTCCCCTAGACAGTTGTGCGGTATGCGGGAATATATCGGCAGTTTAACGGTAGAAAATCTTGAGGTACCATCCCATGGTTTTGATTATGTCTTTTTTGCTGCAAGCTTTATCCTTATAGGTACTGCTGTGTTTTTTTATTTATACTGTCGCGATAGCATCCTGCTGCTGTCTGCAATTTTTCTGGTGCGTCTTTTGGGAAATTCAGCAGACTGGTTGATGAAAACATTTGGAAAGATAGAATTAAAAACGGTTATGTATCAGCTGCATTCGCCGATGAAAGGAACAGGGAGGGAAATTGTTAAAAAATATTGTTTCTGTATTGGTAAAACGGTTGTCGAATTATCTATAGTTATTATGTTGTACTGTCTGGCAGGGATTTTGAGAGTGCCAACTATAGGCAGTGTGTCTATATTGACCGTTTGGCTGGTTCTTGGCATAGTCATGCTGTACAGAAAATTGTATATAATAGGTGTCCCGGAATATATCCGGCAAATGTCAAAGTGTTCTAGGCTGTATGAAGAAAAATATGTGGATCCTATTTCAGTGAAGATAACATTTCCGAAAGAAAAGAAGAATTTGATATATATTTATTTGGAGTCTATGGAGATGACGAATGCCTTTTTGGATATGGGGACGACTGGAGAAGAAGTGGATAACCTTATTCCGCATTTGACTGATTTGGCATCGGATAATATTTCGTTTTCTAATACAAAAGATTATGGTGGGGCGCAGCAAATGCCCGGGACAGGATGGACGATGGGCGGTATACTGGCATCCACTTCCGGGATATCATATATTTCTCCTGTGTCAGGAAACGATAACGGAAAATACGATAAGTTTTTACCGAAACTGGAAAGTCTGGGAAATGTATTAGAGCGAAACGGATATACAAATTATTTTATGTGTGGTTCCGATGCCGGTTTTTCAGGGAGAGATTTGTTTTTCAGGACCCACGGAGACTATGAAATCTTTGATTTGATACGAGCCAGAAAGGAGGGCGTGATACCTGAAAAATACCATAATGGATTCTGGGGAATGGAGGATTTCAAACTTTATGAGTATGCAAAGGACAAGCTCACGGAGATTAGCCGTAATTCCCAACCTTTTAATTTTACAATGCTGACAGTGGATACACATCATATAGATGGGTATTTATGTGAAAAATGCCCTCATATATATTCACAAAAATATGCTAATGTCATTTCCTGTGCAGACAACCAGATATATGATTTTTTAAACTGGCTTCGAATGCAGGAATGGTACAAAGATACAGTGGTCGTAATTACAGGCGATCATCTCAGTATGGTAACTGACTTCTATTCGAAATATTACGGGGAGGGGGTAAGAACAGTATACAATTGTTTTATAAATACTGAGTTTGCCCGGAAAGACATTAAAGAAAAGTGCAGGAATTTTTGGATGGCTGATATCTTCCCTTCAACACTTGGCGCATTAGGAGCAGATATTGAAGGAAATCAATTGGGGCTGGGCGTTAATCTGTTTTCCGATACAAAGACATTAATCGAGGAGATGGGAGCTGCCAAGTTATCCAAGGAGTTAGGAAATTATTCAATGTATTATAAGAAATGGTGCTAGTGTAAGCCCTCATTTATGAGTACTTCAAATCAAAACACCCTGCATTTCTTTAGGGGCTGAGATGTGTTTCACATATTTTTATTGTACCTTGTAAAATCAAGACTTTTAAATTTGCCGGGACATTCTTTTGGAACCCGGTCTGACCAAGGCAGAAGTGTATCAAGGAATTGAAGGTTTTTGTCTTCTACATGCCCGGCAGTTCAAGAGTCCGTTCATTATAAATTGGATTCAATATTTTACATCGGAGGATATGGATACGATAGATTATACAGCTTGCTGTCCATTCAATCATTATGAGTCACCTTTTGTTTCACAGGTAGAATTGAAAACCTTCAAAAGCAAAGGTATGTATGATATGAACGGTATTGAATGAACGGCGGTAGTATCTGGTTGCTAAAGAAATAATAAATCTTTTTATGTGGCTTTATAGAAAGGACTATTGTGGTGGATAACATAAGAGTAAGTATTATAACGGTGGTTCGTAATGGAGTTATGACAATAGAACAAACAATTCAAAGTGTTTTACAGCAAACATATAAAAATATAGAGTATATTATCATTGATGGTGCATCAACTGATGGGACACAAGAAATTATAAAGCAGTATGAGAAAGGCATTGCATATTATGTCAGTGAACCGGATGGCGGCATATATGATGCAATGAATAAAGGGATCCGTCAGGCGACGGGAGAGGTTATTGGAATTATCAATAGTGATGATTGGTATGAGAGGGATGCTGTTGAAAAAATAGTGGAGATATTTTGTAAGGAAGATGTTGAAGTGGTACACGGAAACATGAATATAATCGGGGCAGAAGGAGACAAATGGGTACGTAAAGCAGGTGTAATGGAAGAACTGTGGTACCATATGGCAATATGGCATCCGACTGTATTTGTCAAAAAAAGCGTATATGAGCAATATGGGGTGTTTGATACGGAATATAAAATTGTTTCGGATTATGAACTTATACTAAGGCTATATACTAATGACGTTAAATTCTTTTATTTAAACAATATAATTGCAAATTTTCGTACGGGCGGTATAACTCATAAGCAATCTGCTGTAACCAGAAAAGAGGTTTTGGAAGTAGTAAATAAATATATTAACAGTTGTGAAGATAATGCAAATGCAGCTATGTTGATATACAAAAGGAAAAAGTTGGCAATTTTCGAAGAAAAAATAGAAGAGGATCCGATGATGCTGGAAGAAATGTTAAAAGAATATTTCGGCGAAGATTTAGCAAGTGTGGCGATTTTTGGCGCGGGAGTTTGGGGAAAGAAGTATAACAACATACTGCAAAAAACAAATATTGGGGTAGAGTGTTTCATTGACAATAACAAAAACGATAGAGAATTGTTTTGTAAAAAAGAAATTAGAAGTCTTAATCAAATAACAAATAAAGACCAGATTATTTTAATTGCTGTAAAAAAAGGAGCTGATGAAATTGCAATGCAACTTCAATCTGTAGGGTTTATTAATTATGTTACGGTTGAAAATTTAGTGGAAAAATACGAGGAGTTAGGATGAAAAGATTACTGATATGAGGTACAGGTAATATCGCAAAACAAGTACTATCAAATGGGGTGCATGGCGATATAATTGGTTTTGTGGAGACCAATAAAACTGCTGAAACATTTCAAAACAAAAATATATGGAATTGACGAGATACCAGAAGAGTGTGATTTCATTATTGTCGCAAATACTTTTAAAATTGAGGTGGAAAATGACAACAGATATCTTAGTATCAATAATAGTGCCAATATACAATGTTTATCCGTATTTGGATAGATGTATAGAAAGTCTTGTAAATCAGACATATAGGAATATAGAGATTCTTTTAATAAATGATGGTTCGACAGATGAATCCTTAAACAAATGCGTAGAATGGGGGAAAAAGGATGATCGTATCACAGTAATCGATAAGAAAAATGAGAAGTTAGGTCCTACAAGGAATTATGGAGTTCACATAGCCGAAGGAGAATATGTAACATCAGTAGATCCAGATGATTGGTTGCACGAAAGATGTGTAGAATGTCTGTTGCATAATGCATTAAATTATGACGCCGATATGGTGATGGGCGATTATGTGTCGTACTCTGAAAAGGACAGAAGAGAGTATGCTGCTTCGAATATTAGCACATTTTCTGTTTTTGATTCTACAGAGAAAAAAATAATGCTTATGATGCAAAGACCTAGACCTCAATTTTGGGGGAATATATATAAAAAAAATTTATTAATTCAACATCATATTATGCAGCCGGCTACAGCGGCACAGGATGTTGCAGTGCTGGTTCAATGTATAGCTTGTTCTAAAGTGGTTGTCAGAATACCGGACCAAGTGTTGTATTATTGGAATGACAGAGATGACAGTATTAGTAATAGAAGCGATAAAGGAGAAGACTATATAGAAGTAATTAAATATAGTGTGAATGATATGAAAAGATTAGGATTGTTTAATGAATACCGCCATGGTCAGCTGGCAATTCTTATGACTACCGCTTCTTCAATACTAAAAAAATATAAAAGTTATGAGGAAAAGATCATCTTAGAATTAAAATATAAGGCACTTTTTGATGAACTGTTTCCCGGATGGCAGGAAGAGGTTGGCATGAAGTGGGCAGTGTATGGAAGTTTTAACACAAGGTGGGTAGCACAGCGAGTAAGCCAATCATTAATTTGTACGCCAATACATATATGTTTTACTGGTTTGATTAGTCAATTTATGGGTGAAACTAACTTGGATTATGTTGTTGAACATCCCAATCCAACTCGGGCAAAAGCTTTACGTGCTGATATATTAGGAGGAATGGCAAGCTTCACAATAACAGATGAAGTCGGTATCTTAATAGATTTTTTGGATGAATGTCATGATGTTATCATAACAGATGAAGATGTCTATCTAACTAAAAGCGAGGCATTTGAAGAAAGTTCATTAAAGGAAATGAAGGTAAAGCATACAATCAAATTTGCGTCGGAAGAATTTATGGATTTTTGGAAAAAGGCATGCAAAAAATTTGTGAGCTTCCTGGAAGAGTTGAATGTACAGGTGCCAATTTACCTCTTAAAGATGCGCTTTGCCAAGGGGTATGGCAAATTTTCTTGTGAGGAGTTATTTTCTGATCAAGGTGAAATAGAGACAATAAATGATAAACTCTCAGAAATGGAGAATTTTTTTTGCAGTAGTTATAAAAAAGTTATTTATATCGAAGGGGAAGATGAATTATATTTTGCAAAATCAGAGTATAGTTTTGGCGTTAAACCATACTATTTAAACCCATATTTATGCGAAGATATAGCAAGTAAAGTTAAGAAGATATTTCAAATAAGTAATTCAAAGATGAGCATAGAAAAGAGGTGAACCCATGGGAAGAACAAAATATTAAGAATATACATATAAATATAAAAAACAGAGATATACTCTGTTGATCTAAATGAGAATTTTTCTAGAGATATTACTAAGAAGACAGGATATTTAATAGAAGTGGCAAAAACTAAAATAAGCAAAAAGGGGAGAGTGTCCGAAAACCCCAAGATTAAGATATGATGATCACCAGAATGGAATTATTCGGTAGGAACTGTTGAAAGCATCACTCAGGATGATATATATTTGCACCTTGAAAACTGAATAAAGTACGCTAAATATGTGTAAAATTATGACTTTCCACATCTGTTCTGCAAAGCTTCCAAAATGAAAAAGTGATTGTACATATTTCGGATTATAATGTGGCGAATAATAAGATTAATCAACTGATAGAACTTTTTAAAGGAAATCATATTAAGTTTTTCGCCCGTAAATA
>JAFLTH010000124.1 GCA_022510525.1 Lachnospiraceae bacterium
CCGAAAGCCGCCACATCCCCTGTTAATTATGCCCCGCCCCGGCTCCGACGCCTCTTCATCCCCATGCAAATTTCAATTTATACAATTACACGACTAAAAAGGAGCCAAAATTATGAAAAGACCATGCAACACACTTTTATTAGCAGCAATAGCATCGACTGCCCTGATATGCAGTTCGTGCGGAAACCGGAATGATTTAGGGAACAATAATCCCACAACGGACGAAATGACACAAGTGTCAGATGACAAACTGTTATCCGATGCAACAACTGAATCTAATGATATGAATGCGACTGAAGACGAGAATAAGCCGGCTGATGAGGCAGTATCCGATGACGGGAAAGGTGATGGTGTAAGTATTGAGACGAAATCATTCGAAGATAAGGAAACGGCCGAAGATGGCACTCTAATTTATGAAAGAAGCTATGATGTACCTACGGTGACTATAGCCGGAAATGAGGCAGCAAGTGAAAAAATTAATGCGGATCTGCAGTCAAGGATTGATGCTTTTACCGCTTCCGAACAGATGAAAAATGATGCAAGAGAGTTTTATGAGGTAGCTGCAAAAGAAGATTTTACTTTTATGGAGTATGTTGACAGTCTGGGTTTCGGAGCCGCGCGAGCTGACACTAATGTCATTTCTTTTGTAATTACAACTTACTCTTTTACAGGCGGTGCCCATGGTCTTGAGCAGACTTTCGGTATCAATTATGATGCCGTGACAGGAGAATTGATTGATTTTGCTGACCTTTCAGACGACCCTGATAAGTTCTATAATGACACTTTAGAGTATAATAAAGAGCTTGCACAGACCGACGAATATAAGGAGCGTATGTTTGAGGCGGACTTTCTTGAAGAAGATGCACTTGAAAATGTCTTGTATGCGGATAAAAAATGGTATTTATCAGATGAGGGGCTGGTATTTATCAGCAATCCTTATGAGCTGGGCCCCTATGCTGCCGGTATTATAGAGTTTACCATTCCGTATAGTGAATTAAGCGGTATGGGTTTGAAAGAAGATTTCAATTATGCTGATTAATCTGATTTTAAATTTTCGTGTTTAATTTACGCTTTGTAACACTTTCAGGACAGCTTCAAGCTCTGCTTTTTCAGTACAAAAAAGTCTTGCCGAGGCTTCTATTGCAATATCGGAAACCTGTGCTTCCCTGATGAAGCGCAGGTCTTCTTCTTTATGAGTACCCATGCGGCAGGCATTAATGATATCATTTAAACGATTAAAAAATATCATTAATTCGTCAAATTTATTTATTCTGTCAATTATGCTTGTTCCAAGCTCACTTTGCTCCAATTCGCAGACCGCGACTACCTGCATTGAGACTTTTAGCTCACCTGTGATATCGGAAGCCTCCATCAATACATCAGGTCTTTTTTCCAGGGTTTTAAGAAAATATTCCTTCGCCCCTGCTATGTCTTTTTTCAGGAAAAATTCAGCCAGCGTATCCTTCATCTGCTTTGTTTCGTGCTTTTCGGTAGTCATACCGACCTTACATTCATATACTTTTAAGCCTTTGGTCTGGACCCATACCATCAGCAGGAACTCAGATATGAAGCCGAATACACGTTTGTGGTAATCGTCATATCCGCTTGGATCTATAAGCTTTTCCACCTCTTCAAATATTGAAAACAGCCATTCGCAGTATTCATCGTATATTTCTTTTTTGGCAACCATCATATTGGCGAAATAAGTACCGTTACTATGGACAAGGCGCTCAAAGTTGTCATAGTATTCGGGGTATTTCCTGCGTATGACTTCGCCGGTAGTGATAAGGTCAAATATATTGTAATCCCCGTCATATCCGTCAAAGTAGGAAAAATTTAATTTCAACATTTTGGAGGTTATTATATCGTAGTCTTTTAAAATAGAAATGTAGTCTTTTTCACTAAAAATCCTGCCCTCCTCGGTACAGAAGTATCTTCTGTAATGGCAGATTCCCACATAATCGGAGGTTTTTACGTTTTTCCAAACCCAATATACTCCGGTCAGTTCACCGTAGTAGCAGTTTTTTGCAGAAATATTATCTCCGGCATTATCCCCCGGATAACCTAAATCCTCACCGCAGGCACGTCCTACCTGAAGTGGAATATAAATCGGGTCTGAGGGTTCATCAAATTTTTTATGTGTCATTGTAAAAATTGTTACTGCCATAATAAAGCTGCGCCTTTCTCGAACTATATAACATATTATTTAAATCCTAATCGCCCCGGCCCTGCACAATCTTGGTATTTAATACTAATTCCATATCTTTTCTTACATAGATATATGCCGGAATAAGAAATGCATCCGCTAGAATCCATGCAAGAGGATTGGCAAATCCTACCGCTGCAAAACCAAAATACGGCACTAATATAAAACCGGCAATGCCCCTTGCTATCATTTCAAACATCCCGGCAAAAACAGCCAGTACACTGTAGCCCATTCCCTGAATCAGAAAGCGCACAATATTGACCAGCGCCAGCGGGAAATAAAAGCAGACATTTGTAGTTATAAACCGTAGCGCATTACCGAGGATTGCGGTTTCCGAGCTGTCTAAAAAGAGAAGAAGCATATTTTTTCCAAAAAGCATGACAACAACAAGTGCAAATGCCGAGTATACGGCACCAATCAGTACACAACTTCTTAACCCTTGACTAATACGGTCAATCTTGCCGGCGCCTATATTCTGCCCCCCATATGTAGCCATTGTCGAGCCCATCGCATCGTAGGCACAGGTAAGGAAAAGACTTAACTTGGAACCTGCGGTAACGGCGGCTACCGCATCGGAGCCGATACCGTTTACCGAACTTTGCAAAATAACGCTGCCTATTGCCGTTATTGAATACTGCAGCCCCATTGGCAGACCCATTTTGCACAGTTTCGCCATAAAATCCCTGTCCCTTGTCCAGTCCTCTTTATTCATCTTCAGTATTGAAAACTTTTTACGCATAAAAAGGAGGCAGGATATACCGGCAGCCGTCTGTGAAGTAACCGTTGCAATTGCTGCTCCGGCAACTCCCCATTTAAATACGATTATACATAACAAATCCAGTCCGATATTGAGAATTGCTGCCATCGTCAGAAAAATAACAGGGGTTTTGCTATCTCCCAGCGAACGGATAATTGCAGATGTCATATTGTAGAGGTAAGTAACCGGAATTCCCATAAATATGATTACGATGTACATATATGAACCGTCTATGATATTCTCCGGTGTTCTCATCATCTGTAAAATTATGCGGCATAAAAGCACAACTGTTACGGTCATAACAACTGCGAAAAACGTCGCAAGACGTACACTGTTAGCAACAAACTTACGCATATTTTTCTCATTTCCCGCTCCGAACTCCTGTGCAATCGGAATCGCAAAACCGCTACAGACACCTATACAGAAACCGTTTATAAGAAAATTGATCGAACCGGTGGCACCAACGGAAGCCAGTGCGTCCACTCCAAGATAATGGCCGACTATAATGGTATCGACCATACTATATAACTGCTGAAATAACAGTCCAAATATCAATGGAATCGAAAAGCCCAAAATCAGCTTCATTGGGCTGCCTACTGTCATGTCTTTTTCCATAATGTACACCAACGCAGAATCAAATCTCTTTTTCGTTAAAACAAATCTTTAATAAAATAACTATTTAAATTCAGTATATGATTATACCACATATTTCCACAAAATAAAGAAAACTTTTTCATATTTAATAAATATATAAAGTATATGTGGACATAATAATCCGGAAAACAAAAAATCATTAAATTAATAATTATAACGCTGTGAGAAAAACGTCGCAAAAGGAGGTAAATATGGAATATAACGATACAGTAAAATTACTGAAAGAATGTGACTCAGGGACCAAGATGGCAGTTTCCTCAATAGATGAGGTTCTTGACCGCGTCCATGACCCGGCAATGAAAGATGTGTTAATAGAAAGCAAGGACCATCATACCAAACTTGGTAACGAGATTCACACCCTGCTTACGGAACACGGCACCGAGGATAAAGATCCCAATCCTATGGCCAAAGGTATGTCATGGTTAAAAACCAATATGAAAGTCGGATTAAACGAGTCGGATTCGACCATTGCAGATGTGCTTACCGACGGCTGCAATATGGGTGTGAAATCACTCCACAAATACCTTAATGAGTATCAGGCTGCAGACCATACTTCCAAGGATATCTGCAAACGCCTGGTATCTATAGAGGAAGAATTGTGTAAAGACCTGAAGGACTATTTATAATAAGTCAACAGATTTTTATACAGTCTCAAACTATATATCTGTTTAATACCGGAATATGGTGTAATATTCCGGATATTACATATGAAATTACGAATACGATTATACCGATTACCGGAACAGATAGTGCCGGATTAAAGGAGAGTGTATTAAGTCCCAGAATATGATTCAGCTGGGTTATAACCATAGCGTGTACAAGATACGCGCCAAAGCTGTACTCGGACAGTATCTTCAGCAGATTTGCCACATTATTATTCATATTGCTTAATTTTTTACTATTCTTGAAAAATATAAAAATCACGACACTGACAAGCATAACATTCACGGTCATATTGGCATGGAATACTGAAGCTGCATATTTTTCCGAGACAGGGAAAATCACATATGCAAAAAGAGTTACAAACAGCCCTGCAATTCCAAGCAGACAGACAAGCAGCTTCTTTTTGCCGTTTACATTAATCCGGCTAAAATAATAACCATATACAAAATAACTCACATATCCCAGCGTAAAATAAAAATCCATACTTTTTATGATTCCACTGGCTATTGACCCCAGTTTTTCCGAATATAAAGAAAGTATACTAATTGCATAAGGCAGAACAAAGGTAAATATCAAGGATATCAACACAAAATACTTAGTCGTTTCATCATTTGCGACGATTTTCTTAAGCAGCGGGACCAGAATATATAAGCCCGTTATCATAAATAAAAACCACAGATGTGTAGGTCCTTCAACAAACTCCCGCAATGCATTCTTCAACCCGCTTCTGCCCGTGATAACATTTACTACAGCATACAAGGCCGACCAGAAAACAAACGCCGCGACTATTCTTGCGACGTTTTTCTTGAGCAATTTATCAATACTGATATTCCTGCCTAGAAACAAAGCGCCGCTTATCATAACAAAAACCGGCACTGCCCATCTTACCATACCATCATAAAAACTGAATACCCGCCATTCATAGGTACCCACCTCCACAGCATACCAGTACTGGGATGCCGTATGCAGTATTATTACTGCAAAAGTCGCCATAATTCTAAGACAGTCAAGATAAGGTTCTCTTTTTGCGACCTTATTCGCTCGCTCTATCATATTGCTTTTATACTCCAATCATACTGCATCTTAATTATTTACTAATTATATTTTTCCACCATTAATTTAATTATTATATAAAATTCCCAAATTTACTACAAGCCTCTTTAGAATTACGTCGCATTCATCAAATTCTATACAGAAACATCCACTGCCACACCTTCAGCTTCAGCAACAGGAGCCGCATCCGCCTGTACCGGAACATCCACACCGGCAATCTCTAATGAAACCGGACTCACTGCCTCAGCATTCGAACCGGGAGAACTCCCGCTTGAAGCCTGCTGTTTTTCCCTTTGAAGTCTCTCAAACAATGCCTTGAGATACTTCATATCAGCTTCCATTATATCTCTAAGTTCTTCCTGTCTGTGCTTCCGTTTCAATTCCTCTATTTCTTCATCGCTCATATCACCATAAGATATACTAAGAAGGTCATCCGCAAGCTCCATAAGCGACTCCTCCATAGACTCTCTGGTCATTTCTTCTATTTCTCTTGCAATTTCCCGCATTTCCTCGGAACTTAATTCACCGTCATATTCTCCGTCTTCCAGACTTTCTAAGTATGAAGAAGCTTCCTCATTTTCTTCCAACGCCTCATCAAATCCGGGATCGGAGACCTGCGCTACCCGCTCTTCCTGCTCCATATGTTTCTTGCGTTTCTTTGCAACACGCACCATTTCCTCGGCATGCTCAAGCGCACTCTTCAATTCCTCTTCGCTATACTCACTGCTTCTTTGCTGGATTAAAAGCATAATATAAGTAGTGCGCGCTTTAGTCAATGCCTTACCCGCATTAGTAGAAGTTTTTGAGGTCATAATCTGAGTTGAAACCTTTTTGAAATTATAAAACAGCTTTTTCTTCTTTGTACTTTTTTTCTTGGAAGAATACTTTACCAACCCGGCTATGCCGGATGTGCTTTTATTCTGTTTATTCGACTTATTTGATGTATTAGAGTATCCTGAAGGTTGTGAAGTTTTGACCTGTTCAGAACCAATCGTTCCTATTCCCATGCCCATAATATCATCCTCCTTGATGAGGCAAAGCGTTCTGACAGCGGCAAGTCCTTTTGCCACCGGTTTATACATGAATTGCAACTTAAAAAAATGCAGTTACTTACTATATATATCGGTAGTTATTGGTAAAATATTATAGGGAGAGCTTATTACAACCTGTTTTTGCTTCCCCATTCACACATTCCGTCTAAAATTGGAATTAACGACTTTCCACGTTCAGTCAAACTATATTCTACCTTGGGCGGGATTTGCGGATATTCTTCTCTATGTACTAACTGATCTGCCTCTAATTCTTTTAAAGTAGAGCTTAATGTTTTATATGAAATCTCGCTGATATACTTTTTCATTTCATTAAATCTTACAACACCAAACTCCATTAAAGTATATAAAACAGTCATTTTATATTTGCCATTGATTAGTGATAGTGTATAACTAAAACCTGTTGTTTCAAGACATTCATTTGCAATGCAGCGTTCATTCATCTTACACTCTCCTTTAGGTAAGTATATAACCTGATTGTAAGTATCGCACCTGCATGTGCGTACTTGATTTAGTTTCTATTCTTGCTAAAATTATAATATCAAATGTAAGTAAAGTCAATCGCACAAAAGGAGGACGAATTTATGAGTAAAAAAATAGTGGTGATAACCGGCAGCCCCAGAAAAAACGGAAACAGTTTTGCAATGACTGATGCATTCATCAAAGCTGCCGAAGCAAAAGGACATTCTGTTACACGTTTTGACGCTGCAATGAAAAAAGTAGGAGGTTGTCGGGCCTGTGAAACCTGCTTTTCCACCGGAAAAGCCTGTACTTTTGATGATGATTTCAATGAGATTGCTCCAGCAATTTTAGAAGCTGACGCTATTGTATTTACTACCCCGGTTTATTGGTATTCTATCCCGGCACAGATTAAAGGTGTTATTGACCGTGTCTTTTCTCTAGTGGTCGGGGGTAAGGATATTGCAGGGAAAGAGTGTGCACTGATTACCTGTTGTGAGGAAGAAGATATGTCTGTTATGGACGGCGTTCGCATTCCTATTGAACGTATGGCGGCTTTAAACAAATGGAAAATGGTAGGCGAGGTTTTAATCCCCGGAGTACTTAATGTTGGAGATATTGATAAGACCGACGGCTGTAAAAAAGCGGCTGATTTAGCTGATGCAATCTAAGGAGCGTGTTCATGGATAAACTAAGGAAGGAAAATAGTCCTATTCAGACTTATTCATTCCTTAGTTTATGACAATAAAAAACTCGCAAAGCGTGCTTTTATTGTTAATTACTTGATATCTGTCTCCCTTCATGATTCAAATGGTAGTTATCTTTATAGATAAGCTGCGAAATCGGCACCAGTTCATATCCTTTATCCTGAAGTGTTGTAATCAGGGTATCCAGTGCATCCGCCGTATACTTGGCACCGTTGTGGCAGAGAATGATGCTTCCGTTTCCAAGATGCTTGTGTTCGGTTACTGTTTTGATGATGGAATCTACGCCGTAATCTTTCCAGTCTAGGGAATCCACACTTGTAACAAATGTAAAATGGGAGATATAAAAATAAACAGTAGATAACTGCTTTACGAAAATATGTGTATTTGAGATT
>JAFLTH010000125.1 GCA_022510525.1 Lachnospiraceae bacterium
TCATAATAATACCCTGCATATGATTGTTATTAAAGTATATGCAGGGCATCTTCTTATTTACGATTATTTTTGATTATCTTTCTTCATGCGCTTAATATATTCCACTCAGTCAACCTTTCTCAGAATAGCCATATCCAAATTACACCAATCACCTGCGTCTGCAACTGTATATACACCGATTTCCAATGTATTATTCGTTACAACAATCTCGTCAATTGCATAAATATTCCAATTTATATCGCTGGTAGTAATTGTTGTGTTAAGTTCACTTCCTCCATAATTTTTTGCGTATAACTGTAGTACATTCTGGTCTCCATTAGTCATTGCCCATATGGAGAATTGGTATGTGCCGTTTGGCAAATTCGTAAATGTTTTGTAAACAGAGCAGCTATATGCTTCATCGTCCCAAAACGTGAGTTTATAATTTCCATCATAGGCATTACCATATTCGGTTTTTATAGTTTCATCACTTGTCGAATCACTGCGCCATACATTCCAACCGGAGGGCGTAGTCGTAATTCCATCGGCTTCAAAGCTTATATTGCTAAGCAAGTTCTGTGTCGGCTGATTCAATACTTTGATTGAATCAAGTGCATTACCGTTAAAATCAAACAGTGTCATATTATCCCACGTGTTGCTCGGAGTAACAGTATCATTTTTGTAGGCAACTCCTGCGTCGGATGCATATGTGCCTCCTTCAACGGGCAGCCATTCCGGTTCCCAATAAAAGAATCCTATCCCTTTATCATTCGGAACATTGAGAAGTATTGACTCCAAATCATTCATAAATTCAAATTGACCATCGGCGGTTGCCGGATATCCAGCTATGTTCTCATCCCCGCTGATAAATACATTGCCCACACCATCTCCGTCTTCTGTCGTCCATGCATATGCCGTTTCAACGATGCAAACCTCTTTATTATAGGTTGAGGCCAGATAATTCAAATTATATTGCAGGCCTTCCATAGTCCCATGCCACATAGGATAATAAGAAAGTCCAAAAACATCAAAGTCAAGGTTTGGTGATGTTTTCAGCAAGTTTCCAAAAAACCAAGTATATAATGAATTTTGTCCCCCTTGGTCCAAATGAAGAATAATCTTGGCATTCGAGGCCGCAGAATCTCTTACACCCGAAATAGCTGACTCTAAAAGTCCCGCAAGATTTGAAAAATCTTCAATTCCATCCCCTACCTTACCGTCATCGTGAAGAATACCGGTTGAAATCTCATTCCCTACTTGAACCATGTCAGGAACTATTCCCGCTGAAGCAAAATCATTTAAGGTTGTCTTCATATAATTATATAGTGTTGTCTTAAGTTCAGAATATGTAAGATTTTCCCAATCTTTTGGCTTAATTTGATTTGCCGGGTCTGCCCAGAAATCACTTAAATGAAAATCAATAAGTATTCCCATTCCAAGATTCTTAGCTCTCTGTGCCAGTGCCAGAGTGGTAGCATAATCGTTATTTCCGCCTCCATATGCATTTCCATCTTTATCATATGGGTTTACCCATAATTTTAAACGAACATAATTTGCTCCATTGTTGCGTAAGATTGTAAGCGCATCACTCTCCGATCCGTTTTGATAGTATTTTGCCCCTAAATCCTCCAGCATATCAAGTGTTGAGACATCCACACCTCTGATAAAATTCGAGGTGTCAACCGCTCCGGTATTTGTATATGCATGTGCTGACATACCGGTAAATAGTTGCGTCATCGCAAGTGCTACTGCAATTGTAGTTTTAATGAATTTACTTTTTTTCATACCTTCTCCTTTCGTTTACCATGATTAATTTTATCTGGAAAGTTAGCCTTTTACGCCTCCGGCTACCAACCCATTCTGAATAAATCGCTGCAACCCCATAAACACTACCATAATCGGTAAGGATGAGATAACCGCTGCTGCCGAGAACATCGTCCAGTGTGCAGCAAACTGGTCACTGATAAATGACTGTAATCCTAATGCCAGAGTCATTTTGCCCGGCGTCTGTAAAAATATGGAAGTAATTACATATTCACTGTACGTTGCTATAAATGAAAACAAAAACAGCACCGCCAGCTGAGGCATCGCCAATGGCATGACAATCTTATAAAACACCTGAAACTGATTTGCTCCGTCCACCAGTGCCGCCTCATCAAGTTCTATAGGTATCCCGTCAATATATGACTTTAAAAGCCATATATTGAATGCGCTTCCTCCAGCCAGCACAAAAATAAGTGCTATACTACTGTCAACAAGCCCAAAGTTGTATATCAAGATGTAATAACCGGCCACTGCCATGCTGTTAGGAAAAACCTGAAGCACCAAAAGCGACATTAATCCATATTTCCTGCCTGTAAAGCGAAGTCTTGCAAACGCGTATGCCGCCAGAGAAGTCAATGCTAACTGAATTATTGCAACAATCAAGCACAACTTTAATGAATTGAACACCCATTTGGTAAAATTTGTTTCCCGAAACAATTTAACATAATGTTCCGTGCTCAACTTATTCGGAAACAGGGAGGACAAAAAGAAACTATCTCCCGCCGAAAATGATGACATGACAATCCACAAGGCCGGAAAGATTACTAAAACCATAGTGATCCATATGACCACACGGCTGATCCACAAGCTCCTTAAATCCGAAGGAGACATTTTTTCTTTATATTTCATTTTTAGTCCACCTCCTTAAATGATCCGGATAAATGCATGTTGACCAGTGTAAATGTACCAACAATAAGAAATATTAGTACGCTGAACGTTGCCGAAAGCTCATATCTGTTTGACCACGTCGTCATCTTATATGTAGTACTTGCAAGTATATCCGTATATCCTGCAAACTGGTTATCCACTCTTGCAGGACCACCTTGCGTAATCATATAGATATTTCCAAAATTATTAAAATTAGAAGCAAAAGTTGAGATTACTAACGGTACGGAAAGCCTTGTAACCATGGGCAGCGTGATACTTTTAAAACATTGAAACTTTGATGCACCGTCTATCCTCGCCGCCTCATAATAATCATTGGAAATCGCCTGCAGCCCTCCAAGACAAACATTCATCATATAAGGGAAACCGAGCCATACATTGACAATTATAATTCCCGCACGTGCCCAAAACGGGTCTGTAAGCCATGGTACATTCCACATGATGCCTATAGTATGAAGTAAATTGTTGATTCCACCATACTGTTCGTTTAACAATCCTTGCCATGCGAGAATTGCTATCGTAGACGGCAGTGCCCAAGGAACAATCAATACAGCTCTGTATATTTTCGACTCTTTCATATGCGGATTATTCAACAAAATCGCCAGAATAAGTCCTGTAGCATACGAACCCGCTGTACTTAAGATTGCGAAGCATACCGTCCAGCCAAGCACCGGAAAGAAAACATTTTTGATACTTCCCGAAAAAACTGTAAGATAATTCTCCAATCCCACAAAAGAAAAATCGCTTAAGTGATACATATTATAATTGGTAAACGAAATGACAACCGTATATACAATCGGCAAGCACGTCACAACAAAGATTGACACTAACGCCGGCAGTAGGTATGGATATGCTCCTGCATTATTCCTTTTTTTCATAATATCACTACTTTCCTGAATTCATTAATTCAACAGCTTCCATCAGTTGGTTTACTATATTTTCTGCAGTTTCCTGCGGCGTAAGCTCTCCCATCCACATGGAACGGATATTATTCGTATGTATCGACCAAAGCTGTCCCATTTCCGAAACGGTAGGCATCGGTTCACCATTATTGATTTGGGCTATAAATGCCTTTGAGTATTCATTACCCTGTATCTGCTCGTCTTGCTGATCAGATAATTTTGCCGGAATCCTGTCACCTGACTCATACATTCCCATAGCCCCGTTATCAATCAGATACATAATAAAGTCCCATGCCTTATCCTGACTGTCGCTCTTATTGCTTACAAAGCTTATCTGCGTTCCTACCGGTGTAACAAACGGCTGACCGTTAAATGTCGGCATCTCTACGATAGCAAACGGCGTCCCAGCGGACGTAAATCCATCAATATCCCACGGGCCACCAATGTAGTATGCAGTCTGCCCATTCTGGAAATTACTCCTCGCTATATCAGCCGTAACATCCGCCGAAAGCAATTGATATTCATTACACAAATCATTAATAAATTCATATGCCTGTACGGCCCCGCCATTAGCTAAACCAATATTTTTCACATCATATGCTCCATTTTCGTATTTAAAAATGAATCCCCCACATGCTCTTACAAATCCAAGGTCATAATAAATACTTGTGGCATCAAACTGTACACCACCGCCTTCTGTGGCTTGTTCAACAAGCTCCTCCCATGTATCCGGCACTTCGGATATCATATCTGTATTGTAGAACAGCGCCGTTGTCTCAACGGATAGCGGGGCAGCATACCTAATACCGTTTACGTAGCATGCCTGTATGGCGGCATCGGAAAAGTCTTCGTTATTGTAAAGTTCATCAGGAACTTCTGCTGCCAATCCTGCATTGATATAATCAGCAAGCTGGTCGTTCGGTATTCCCACCACCGCATCCGGTCCATCTGCGCTGTTGATTGCCTGAGCAAATTGTTGCACAGACGGCGACTGATGAATCACCTGAACCTCAAATCCGTTTGCCTCTCCCCACTCATCGGCATACTTCTGAATCGTTTCCGCTTCTACATCCATGTTAGTCCATATGGTGAGCTTATTGTCCGGACCTTTGGACGCTCCGCACCCTGAAAGAGTTGAGGCAACCAGCACACATACCATAGATACAACTGTTATTTTCTTTTTCATTGAGTGCCCTCCCTACATCATTTTTAGATTCAACAAAGCTCTGTTAGCATTTCCTTTAGAATCAAATAACGCCTGATTCGCCATTGAATTCCCTGCCTCTACCTTATCTTGCATATAATCACAACCGTTTTGGTTAGCCCACTTGCAATCGGGAATCGGAAGCCATGCAGGCTCCCAGTAAAAAACGCCAATACCCCTGTTATTGTTTACGCTTCTGACTGTGGCAAACAGATCTTTCAAAAACCTCTCTTGGCCCTCCATTGTTGCCGGATAACCAGTGGCTTTTTCCTGTTCCTCCAAAAAAACAATCCCTGTGCATCCCAGCGTATCTGTTGTGTATCCAATTGATGTTTCGGCAACGATTATATCCTTATCATATCTGCTGCTCACATCATTCATATTATCAAGAAGAAGCTGCAGACTGCCATTCCAATGTGGATAATATGACATTCCAATCACATCATAATCAATATCAAATGGCTGTATTTTATCAAACCACTGCCTGTATTGTTCATTATTCGTTCCAAAATCAAGATGGAGCACGATTTTTGCTTTAGGACATTGTTCTCTCGCACCTCTGACTCCCGCTTTTAAAAGCATGACCATTGTTTCTGTATTATCAATATGTCCGTCCGGCCAGAGCAATCCTTTCGTAATTTCGTTTCCAATCTGTATCATTTCCGGAATTAACCCTACATTTTTCAGAGCTTTCAGAGTATTGACTGTATGTAAATATACTGCCGTTTCAAGATTCTCACCTTCGAGATTCTCCCATGTTTTAGGTTTCATCTGCTTTGCAGGATCTGCCCAAAAATCACTGTAATGAAAATCCAACATATATGACATCTCGCTGCTCAAAGTACGTTTTGCAAGTTCAATTGTTGTTTGCAGATCATTCATACCACCGCCATACGGCTTCCCATATTCATCATATGGATCCTGCCATATCCTGAGCCTAATCATATTCGTACCACATTTTTGCAGAATGTGAAACAAGTCTTTCTTTTGACCACTCATATAATATGATGCACCATGAGCCTCAAGTTCCTTAATCATAGATACATCCATTCCTTTGACAAACTGCATCTATTACTCCTTAATCAATGTAATATCATCAATTGTTCCCCATCCGCCGGGAGCGGTCGTAACGCTGACACCAATGGTGATCTCTCCGTCTGTTACATTAAGCCCCGAAAGTTCTGCCGTATACCAATTAACATATCCATTAAGCGAAGCGTCTGCCTTAACAGTATTTCCGCCTACAATCGCATAAAAGTAAACCGACGCATTTTCATCTCCGGCTGCCTCACCTTGTATATGCCCCGTCAGTTTGTAAGAACCTGTCTCCAATCCTGAAATTGTCTGTTCCGCAGTAAAATTAACATCATTGGATCCCGAATAGAAATGAAGAGACTGCACACCCGCATAGCAATCTGTATCGCGCGTGTAAATATCAAGTTCTTCCGTAACATTATCAATATTGGTAACATTCCAGCCTGTGAAATCAGCTTCCTCAAAGCTTCCGTTTACCACGTAATTACCGTTTTCATCTGCCTGAGCCTTTGCCCCTGAGTTTCCGCATCCTGTAAGCACAACAATCATGCCTGCGAACAGTAATGCCAAACATGCTTTTTTGTTCATGATATCAATCTCCTTTACATAAATAATATAGTTAATGATAATTGATGGAACACCACACATTTATTTTGTGCGTAATAAATAAATTATTATTATGTAAATAAATTATTTACTTATATTTACAATAACACTTTACTTTTTATCTGTCAACAAACAATAGATAATTTGACTAAATACACAATTTTATAGGCGCTTTTTAAGACAAATGGCACAAAACAAAAAAGAACCCGAAGGTTCTTTTGAAGTTTCTTTTAACAACTTTTACGGAATATGGGAATTCCGTTTACAAAGATAACTTTTGTGACTTTTCCGCCGTTCAGCGCCCGGTTTCTCAATAAATCCAGCGCCGACTCACAGATGATTGGTATATCAATATGGAATGTTGTTAACGGGGGCGATACATACTGTGCCACATTGACATCATTAATGCTAAATACCGCAATCCGCTCCGGTATCTGCACGCCCGCCTCATTCAATGCTTGCAGAACTCCGACCGCAAGGGTATCGTTTGCGACGCAGAGCGCCGTCGGCATATCTTTCCGCGTTGCCAGTTCCTTTCCCGCTCTATATCCCTCCGCCACCGAATACTTCTGTGTAATATATATGTCATCCTCGCATAGGCAGCCATAATACGCCGCGCTCTGGCGAAAGGACCATTCCCGTATATCCATGGATGGCTGCTCTGTATCCACATTCTTGTCCGTCCCGCCGACGAAACCTATCTTCTTATGTCCTTTCTCCACAAAATAGTCTACCATCTGCGTAACAAAGGAATCTAAATTAGGGCGCACCGCGTCAAAAAGTTTTTCATTCGGAGAGGTGTCGATAAACACACCGTTCTCGCATTTTCTGTACAATTGTTCCAACTCTTTCCGATTCATCCACCCTAATGCAACAAACGCATTTAAATCTGAAGGAACCGCCTCTATTCCTTCTTCTTTTGTAATTACGCTTAAATGAATATTTACTTTCTTAGCCTGGCTCAGCAATTCATCATAAATCGCCCGGTAATAAATATCTTCCAGCTCTTCTCCCGGCGATATCCAAAACAAAAACGCTGCATTTTCGATTTTAGGGTATATTATCTTTTTCTTATATCCTATTTTTTCTGCCGTCGCAAAAATTGCTTCCCGCGTTTCCTGACTGACGGATATTCCCTCATCATAATTCAATACTCTTGATACCGCTGCGCTCGAAACGCCCACAATCTCTGCTATTTCTTTTACCGTTGCCATACATGACCTCCAACTCCATTAATATTTACATAAATATTTTACTATGTCAAATGGATTTGAAAACGTATTGTCAGGGCATCTTCTTGTTTACGATTATTTTTAATTATCTCTCTGTTCACTTGCTTG
>JAFLTH010000126.1 GCA_022510525.1 Lachnospiraceae bacterium
AAGACAGTCAAGAACATTCATGTCTTTCTATCCACTGCCCTCGACAAAGCGGTAGCAGAAAAGTTAATTTCCGATAACCCTGTAAAATACTGCGTCCTACCCAAGCAAGAACATGAAGAAATGAAAACGCTCCCTCTGGACAAGCTGGGCCTATTCTTTGAGGAAGCGAAAAACAGTGGCGTATACGAAATGTACCTGACTGAAATAGCAACAGGACTACGGAGAGGTGAACTGCTTGGACTGAAATGGAGCGACATTGATTACGAAAACCAAACCATATTTATCCGCAGACAAATATGTAGGATAGATGGAGTAGTCACCGAAGGACCGCTAAAGACTAAGAACTCGTACAGAAAAATCATAGTACCTCAAGATGTGCTTGAGGTACTCAAAAACAAGCAATTAAATGAAGGCAACGCCAGTGAGTATGTATTTTCCTCCCACACAGGCGGAGCAATCTCCCCCGACAGTGTACTCCATATGCTACACCGTGTCCTCGCCCGAGCAGGACTACCCAAAATCCGTTTCCACGACCTCCGCCACACATTCGCTACCATGGCACTCCAAAACGGAGTAGACGTAAAGACCGTATCAAACATCCTCGGTCACTTCTCCGCAGGCTTTACCCTCGACATCTACGCCCATGTCACCACATCCATGCAGCAGACAGCAGCAGAAAAAGTAGGGCAGTTTTTACGGAAAAATATCCCGTAAGGGTCAAAAATGGGTCAAGAACAAGAAATCCCCAACCGCCCAACAAAATAACAACACAAAAAGAAAAGCCGTTTGAAAGCATTCAAACGGCTTTATCGCTGGTTGCGGAGGCAGGATTTGAACCTGCGACCTTCGGGTTATGAGGGGTGCTGAAAGTCTGCAAACGGCTTTCTTGACTGGTTTTCAGCCCTTTACGCTCGTGATATTTTACTATTCAGCCCATTGTTTCCGTTGAATTTTTCGTGTAGTGGGTCAGAAAATGGGTCACATATAATTAAGTATACAACAATAAGTGTTTTGTTTTTTCCGTGCAAGGTTGAATTATGAAAATTCTATTTTGATTACGAATTTGTATTATGATGAATAATCTGTTGTACAAGTGATAGATAAGATGCAATTTTTTCTACTAAATTAAGCGAATATATTTGTTTTGATACGCAAAACCTTTATACTATTTCCTAGTTAACAACTTACTTATTAAAGTTACAATTACCGACAGTATGATTGGTGATAAGCTTATCAAAATATTTGAGAAAAAAGATTCAGTGTTTAGAGTGTTTCCGAACACTAAAATTGATAATAAAAGAAGCGAACATAATATTACAGGTATATAAGGCAATACATATTTACAAAGAACGTTGGATAATGTATTTCGTTCCCACCATTCTTCAGTATAGAGATGAATAAATTCGTGAATTTGATTAACCTTTTCGCAAAGAATCAAGTATTCACACTCTCTGTGCATATGAGAAATACTTTTATTCAACTTGGATTCAGTATCATTTAATTCGGATCTACAAATATCCTCGTTGAGGTTCTCCATATAATTATTTAATTCTTTAAATCTGTCTTTTAGCTCAACGTCTTTGACTGCCCATTCGTTTTCATTGCTTGTAACAAGTTCTCTAAGATATATTACAGCCTTTTTTGCTTCCTTAACCGGTTGCTCAGCATAGCGAGAACTTTCTATGCATGTGAGTTGTCCCATTATATCATGTATTCGTCTTATATAGTCGTTATTCTCAGTGCGGAACACCATCAAACCGTTGATCAACTCCTGAAACTGAGCATAACGTCTGTTTTTCCACAAACGACGCGGACGGGACACAAGGCTGCTAAGTATATCTGCCCTCATCGGCGGGTTGTCAAGTTGTAAAATCTGCTCATTATTTTGCTGATTGCCTCCAACTGTTTCCCACATAATCATGGTAACAAGTCCGCATTGACATTCTGTTCCGTCAATTTTTCTAGTGATTTGGAGCTTAATTTTCTTATTAGTAGGATTATTTATGCAAAGCAAAATCATACCTTTCCAGCCTGGGTCGAGAGTTGTAGATGTATTTCCAAACCCTTGTGCAACGTTTCGTACTCTGGAGTGAAATATTCCGGATACATTATCAGGAATTTGAAGATATTCATGTGATAATGTGAGAATAGTATCGTGCGGCTTGATCCATATGTAACTTCCCTCATCATTATGGCAAATTGCTAACAATGTACGTTTTTTCAAAGAGTAAACCAATTTCGACGGAGACAAATTGTAACCTATTCCTTTTGCATTCTCTTCATGAAAAGGAGCGATAATAACACTGTCCAACGATTTTCTGTGTTCTTTAATATTTTGGGCCGTGAGTATTACAGTATGTTCCTGATCGACCATACCACACATATTTTCAACAGTTTTTCCCATGGATTTTGTCACTCCTTTGAAATTTGATGCCATTCAGCCGCCGTCTTCGCTTCTGCTTTGTGCAGCTTCTTCTGCAGATGTCGAAACGTTCTGTTGTTCCGGCGGCCGGGAATCGTTTGGTTTTTCGCTATCACTATTTGGAAACAGCATCTTTGCAGTTTCTTTTCCTATCCACATTTCGTGTTCGTCCTTTAGTGGCATCAGGGGAGTGTACAGCTGCATATATGCTCTTCCCACAGCTCCAGTTAAAAGTATAAGTTTAGGGCGTTTTTCTCTTAATCCGGCATGAAGCACCTGAGCAGCAGATATTCCCGAATAAGGTTCTACATAATAAATTCTCGAGATTCCCATAAACATTGCTTTTTTTGCACATAGCTCGCAAGGGCTTGACGTAGTAAAAAGACAACCACCTTTAGCCTGCTCTTTTCCTGAAGGTCCCAAATTTAGAAATGCAGTTTCTTCTCCGTGAAGTGACCTCGTATGCACTTGATTTTCTTCACCCTTGATGTGATTATATATATCCTTAAAGCAGAATATAGGCAAACGCCCTTGTTTACCCAACGGCTTGCCCTCCGAGGCATATTCGGTCAACACCTGTTCTTTTATCACACCATGAAAATTTTTATCATTTTCATAGTCACTGTACGCATTTGGAGCAAAATCCATACATAGTTCGCATAGGTCACGATAAGAGCAAGGAAGTTGTCCTTCAGGCTGTTGATTCCATCCGGTTGACAGAATGTGGAATCGAGAGTCGGTAACAACTGCCCCTACTTGGCGCGAAATACACCCGGAATTCAGTTTGGCAGTATATGCTGTTTGCATGCAGTGTTCTACCGGAGTAGGCAATACTAATCCGGGATACATAATCAGGCATATGTATCTGAGCAGGACCTTTTTCAGCCTTAGTCTGGAGGTTTTACTATCATAAGCGTTATTGATGAATATGTCTGCGGCATCTAAGCACCGTTCTACATTTTGAAAAATGAACGGAAGCTCATGGTAAAGATACTCTTTGCTTTTAATTTTCTCGATAAGTCTTTGAACTGGTAATCCGATGTCATCATTTTTATCTTTTTTATATTCTTTTTTAAACTCAGTAAGTCTCTCAATTTGGTCAATTTCTTTTATATCGCTTTGACTAAATCCCTTATCTTTAAGCAATCTGCGTTCGCGTTCAATTTCTTCAGTACAAACACCAATTAAATAGTAGTTGCTGTATCTGCGTTTCAAATACATTGATTCAAAGGGATTTTTGATAGAGTCTATAACCACCAAAATATGTTCATGTGCATATTGTCCCAACTCTTCTAACTGATTATCATCAAGATTATCATACCATTTTTGCTGATAAGTACCAAGCAATTTTATTGCAAGGTTAATATCTTCGGCAATAATTTCGTATCCATTTTTCTCAAAAATAATATTTGTGGCATCGAAAGGCCTCCTATTTATTCGTAAATTGATTCCTAATTGCTGCATGGCAAGATTAGGCAATCCCTCAGATAATTTGGCGAGAGATTTCCACATTTCCGATACAGTCATGGGAAGAAACTCAAAAATATACTGCTTTAAAATCCAATATAATACAGGGTTATCCAATCCTCTTTTTTCTTTTCTCTGAGTTCCATAATATCTGAACAATTTATATAAATCTTGGTTTTCTATATAAATTTTGTTTTCGTTTAGTTGATATTTTATCGGTTTCGATTCTCCATAATATAGTTCATGTTCATTAGGGTTTCTAGTTTCATCCTTAAAATCTTTGACATTTTTTGCAATATGCCGTCTTCTTTTCTTGTCAGAAACTATTGTTACAGCAAGTTTTTTGCTTTCACTTAAAGTGTGCTGGTCTTGTTTAAGTAGGTCTTCAACTGAGATACCTTCCATATTAAACCAGTCTTCAAAATCAAAAAGCATTTTCTTTTTAAAAAACTCTTCACAGCTTTTGTTAATCTCCGTCATTTGATCGTTTTGATCTGAAAAATTGCGTAAGTTTTTCAGAAAGTTCTTAAACATTTCTATTGATTCGCCTGTGCCGTCATTTTCAAGTATATGAGCCGTTATAAGGGCACTAACTTTAATACGATAGAATTTATTCCAGTTTTTGGCCGCATAAGAATAAAGGATCCGATACTCATGACGAGCCCTCATCAATTCAGGGTCATCATCTGAAAAACTCTCATTAGAATAATCATCGCCTATTAAAACATCGTTAGGGCAGTTGCTGGGAAGAGGCAAACCAAGATCATCAAAATCTTTTTGCAAAATATTTGCGACTTCAGTAGAGCCTGAACCAGTTAATCCGCAAAGGCCAATAACAATAAAATCACGCTGTGAGCTGAAAAGGTTGTCCATAGTTTTATAGCTATTATTGTTTTCGTCGTTTTTCATAATTATGCTGCTCCTTTACAATATATTAGATTCGTTGGTTTTTGACATTTCTCTATTAAAATAAAACAATATAAAGAATTTTGGGGGGCATATTTTTTAAAAAATCTTGTTATTCTATTTTGCACAAACATATATGCTGAGATTTGTTTATTTTAAGTGAAAGATACTCTTAATAATATTATGTAATATGTGACAATAACTGCCTTACTGTTATGATTAGCAGAGTTGTAGGCCTGTAAACAGCTTTACGACTTGGTTTATATACTTTCTGCAAGTAGAATTTTACTGTGTATCCCATTATTTCCGTTGAATTTTTCGTGTAATGGGTCACTATTGTATTTATATCTTACTGTTAAATCTCTGCAAAAATTTAAACTTTATCAGCAATAATGAAATCAGAAACATAGTGACGGATAATATATAAAATCCTATTCTGTTGATATCAATAACTTCTTTTGAATAATTGCCGGGAACATTGATGAACAGAGAAAATTCTCTGAAAAGCTTCTCGCTCATAAACAAGTCAATAAATGTATAGCCACAGAGAATGCAAAAAGTGTAGAAGATTTGTCTGAAAAGGATTATCAACAACAGCGCTGCCGTACAGAAAAACAATAGATTCGGACCCGATATAAACAGTAACCTGATAAACGAAGCAGAAGCTTTCAATTGATCCAATGTAAAGTAAGAAACAGCGAGGGATATAAAATACGGAGGCAGGATTAGGGCAACAGTGAAAACCCATCGAAGTATCATACCGATGTTTTTTGGCAGAGTGCAAAGAAATTGAAAAGTATTTTTTTCCAAGCTGTTTCCAAGCTGCAAAACAATGCAGCAGGATGCAAGCAATGGAAGAAGAAAGTCCGTGAAATAAAAAATAGTGCTTTTTACCACATCGGAAACAAAACTAACAGGTCGGAACAGCTCGGGGAACAATATCAAAAGAAAAATGTAAGCTGTTGACAGAGCATAATAACAAGCTAAAGGCAATCGCATGAATTTTAAATCCGTTCTTATCATCGGTTTTACCTATAGCATTTCCATGCATCACGAAGATTTGCTTTTTCCGGCTTCATGCCGCTCACGTTGGCATTTTCCGCCTTTACAAACAGCTTTGCTGTTACCGTGTTGTTTTCATATATGTCATCAATTATCTTAAAGTTTTCGCTGAGCTTTTTCTTGTCAAATTCCGCTTCAGGGCATATAAGCGTGTACAGCTTGCCATCTACTGAATCAATAAGCTGCTGCTTTGTTCCCTGAAAATTTACTTTTCCGTCAGCAATCAGCACTAAATTATTGTAATATTCCGCATCCTCAAAAAGATGGGTGGATATTACAAAAAGACGGTTTTGTGCAGTTCTTGAAACAATGCGATTATAGCGTTCACGCTGCTCGGGGTCAAGACCTGCTGTCGGTTCATCTGCAATTATTATCTTAGGATCGCCTAATATTGACTGAGCTATACCCACACGCTGGCATGTACCGCCCGAAAGGGTGTGCATCTTCTTATCGGCATATTCTTCTATATCCGCTATTTCAAGCGCATTTTCCACCTGTCGTTTTGTTTCTTGTTTGGAAATCCCTTTGCTTCTTGCCTGACAAATATACGTCAGTACTTCTTTCACGGTCAATGAGGGAAAAATATTAAAATTCTGAGGTATATATGATATTACTGATTTGAGATCCGTTATTGCTTGTCCGTCAATATTTACTGTCACCTCTCCGCTTTTGGGAAGTAAAACGCCTGCAATCAGCTTGAACATTGTAGACTTTCCCGAACCGTTGGCACCAAGCAGAAGGGTGATCCCATCGCTGAATGTCAGATCAAAGTCTTTAAAAATGTATTTTTTCAGCTTATATCGGAACGACAGGTTTTTGATTTGAAGTTGGGTCATATTACCAGCCTCCTCTAAGAATACTCTCGCAGCATATATATGTGTTTCCGTAAATATAAGACAATCCAACAATATTATATGTCATAGGAATATAAAGAACGGTATCTACCGCATCTATTTCATTTTGAGCTGCCTTTAGAGAATTTTGCCATTCCTCTATTTGCTCCTCAGTTGGATTCACATTATCGGCAAAGGGATAGGGCGCAAGAAAATCAGTGTAGATAGAAGCATTTTCATTTGTCAAATATTCGATCTCTCTTTGCACAATTTCTATTGAACTTTCTTTATTGACAAATTCAAGAGGTATGATTATATTTTTTTCGTCAATCTCCACTGAGGTGATATATCCGCTGAATATATAAATATCAGCTGCAGTTCCGCTGATCTTACTGTTTCCTTTATTCATAAGCACATTACCGTTCAAATTGCTGACAAATGTGTTATTGGAAGTAATATTGATTGTAAAGCGTTTGTCAATGTTGTTTGACTGCGACAATATTTTAGGATACCATGCAAAAATCTCGGACAAATATGATGAAGTGCAATCACTGTAATTTACCTTATTATGCAATAGATCCTCATAATTCAGCCTTCCGCCATATTCAAACAATACTGTCATATCGCTGCCGGAAAGTCCTGTTATTCTGACATAGCCGCCGTCTCTTATGTAATTTACGAAATTATCATTTACTGTTATATTTGTAATATCGAAACAGTCATCCAGCTTAAAAGTAATATTATCCGAATCCAAATCAGTTATTTCTATAATACATTTATTGCGCAATACGCTGCCAAGCTTCAGCTCCATATTATAATCGGTCACTTTAACAGTTGATCCGTCTTGTACGTATTCGTCTGCTTTTTCAGTGCGTTTATCTCTTACGGTGTAATCGTATATAATAGGTGCATTTTGATAATAAGCATAAATTGAAATTACAAAGAAAATCGTAAAAAACGCTCCGGCTGCGCAAGGAATAATAATATTTTTTAATGATACGCGTTTTTTTGCTATCAACAGAATACACAGGATAATCAGTCCGAACAATATCTCTGCTGCCCAGCTTA
>JAFLTH010000127.1 GCA_022510525.1 Lachnospiraceae bacterium
CACCAGAACTGCCACACAGGCACTGATTTTTACCTGTAACGATTTTCGCATAATTCTACCTCCTGTTTGGCGCTGTGCCAAGATAGATTTCCATCTTTCACCTGTCTTTTTTTATTATAACGTGTCCGGTGCGCATTTTCAAGCTTACTATGGCAATTGGTTTCAACGCCGGGCAAAAAAATAAGGGGGAACTTACTCCCCCTCACCAACTGCTAAAGTATTCCCATAGCGGTAAGTATAAACATTACGACACCACATACTGCAATAACTGCGCCAAGCACTTTTACCACTGTTTTAGACGGTGCTTTTGGATAAGCTTCCTTAAATTTTTCATAAGGTCCAAATAATAACATCAAACCAACCACCGCAACTAATATACCATAGATGCCGTCTAAAATAATGCTTATCAAGTCAAACATTTTTATGTCCTCCCTTCTGTAATTTATAAAAACCTATCCATACTGCATATTGTATGGACATAGCGATTTTTATAATTCTTTTTATTCTACCACATTTTTAATTCTAATTGTATGCCAATTGCACCAATCGTCTATTTTTTGCACTGAATGACTATAAAATAACTACTGCCTTGAATTCTTTCTCATCACAGGTAATCGCAAAATCGCCATCATAGTGCTCCACCACTGATTTTACATTAAGCAGTCCGATACCATGACCGCTGCTATGCTCTTTCTGAACGATATTATCGACAACTTCTATTTTTTCCCGCACGGGGTTTTTAACGGACAAAATCATTTTATCGTCTTCATAAACCAGCTTTAGGAAAATAAGTGCACCGTCCAAACCGGATGCCAGCAGTTTTTCACATTCCGAAATAGCATTGTCCAGTAAATTCCCCAGCACGATGACAATGTCTTCTTCTTTCATATTAAGCTCATGTAAATCCCCCAGCTTTAGACTCATAGAAATATTCTTTTCTTTTGCGCGTCGGTATTTCTGGTTTAAAATGGCATTGACCACCGGATGATTGGTATTTACCGCAGACATATCTACCGATATGCTTTCTGTCAGTTTTTCCACAAAATCAAGGGCGCTCCGGTAATCCTCTCCGTTTATCAATGTCTGTATTGTTGCTAACTGATTTTTATAGTCATGCATCTTTTTCTGCTGTTGTTCATACACTTTGTTTCCATCCGCATAAGCAGCCAGACGATTTTCCTGATTCTGGTTTACAAGCATACTGACCCTGAGTGCCTTTTCCTTCTCCTGAATCTCTAACATCAAGTGAAGTACCACAAGATTGATGCCCACAATACCTATTGCCCAAATCATATAGAACATCTGCACTTGCTCATCATTCGTATAGGAAAAACTCATTGCTAAAATTGCAGTCAGGGAAATGACCGGTATAATGCTTAATTGCATCCACTCTCTGTTTGTCAGCGGATAATCTTCTTCTCTCTGCCGCCATATTTTGCGTATCAATAGCAAAAGTACTAGCCACAACGCTTTTGCCATCAATCCCATCAGAGCGTCCCGATAACTACTGCCAATAATCTGTAACGATTGATACATCTTCTTATCTAATGTCAAAAAAAACAGATAATCCATGATAAACAGCAGACAATAATTTAGTGCAGAAAAGAAAAAACTCTGCCAGAATGGTATCCGGTAAAAAAATAGAGCAAAAATCACATATACCAAAAGAATGGGAATTATTTTCCACCATCCAATCAGTCTGCCGGACAGCACCCCAAGCTCTCCACACACATATAATATGACAAACCTGTATTTTTGCAGCCTGCCTATCCTTCTTCCCTGTAGAAAAGTATCTAAAAAATATAAAGTTCCCAATGTTTCCACTGCCACCAGAAATAATGAATACAGTTGTCCCATCCACGAATCAATCATATTACTCTACTCCTTTGTAAAGAGTGTATTGTTTCTTCACTTCCGCATATCTGGCCTTGGGAACCGAGATTTCTTTACCTGTCATCAAGGTCAGTACATAGCTGCTGATTTTTCTGACATAACGCATATTGACAAGAAAACTCTGATGTATTCTGACGAAACCGAAATCCCGCAATTCCTTTTCAATTTCGTCCAGCTTTTTGTATATGTTGTAGCTGCCCTCTTTCGTATAAAATACGTTTTTGTGCCTGGCTGTTTCAATGTATATAATGTCATTTATTTTAAGCCTTATTTTTCCCTCCACAAAAGGAAATTCTATTGTCCGCGTCTCCTGCTCTATCTCCCCTACCAGAGCATCCATACACTCTGTAATTGAAATTGACAGGTCATCTTTTACCAGAAAACGGCTTGCCCTGACTTTATATCCATCCAAAGCATAATCAATATATGCCGTAACCAAAACAATCAGGATTGGGGGATATAGGTTTTTAATTGCAGCAGCCGCTTCAAGACCGCTCAGATGATTCATATTTATATCCATAAAAACAATCTGGCAACTTTGCAGGTAAGCACTGTTCTCTAAAAGTGCTTCCCCGCAATCATACTCTGCAATTTCAAATTCTTTGCCCTTGCTTTGTTCGTATTCCCTAAGCAGTCTGATCAGACTCTCTCTGTCTTTGCTGCTGTCATCACAAACGGCTATTTTCATGCTTTTCCCTCACTTGTATAATATTTACACCGTAAACTGTGCCATATAAAGCTGATAATATATACCTCTTTTTTCCATCAGTTCCGCCGCATTTCCTTCCTCAACTATTCTGCCGTCATTTATTACGAATATACGGTCGGCTTTCTGAATAGTGGACAACCTGTGGGCAATCACAAAGGAAGTTCTGCCCGCCAGCAGATGTTCAATTCCCTCCTGTACTAACAATTCAGTCTTCGTATCGATGCTTGAAGTTGCCTCGTCCAGAATCAGAATCTTCGGGTCAGAAACCATAGTTCTGGCAAATGCAAGCAGCTGCTTCTGACCGATGGACAAACCTCCGCCACGCTCCAAAAGTTCCGTATCATAACCTTTATCCAGCTTCATAATAAAGTCGTGGGCATTCACTGCCTTGGCAGCTGCAATAATCTCTTCATCAGTTGCATCCAGCTTTCCATAACGTATGTTATCTTTTATGGTGCCTGAGAAAAGAAAATTATCCTGTGTCATAATCCCCATCTGCCTTCGCAGGCTCTCAATGGAAACTTTCTTAACATCATATCCGTCAATTTTAACAGTACCTTCCTGCACGTCATAGAAACGACTGATCAGATTGACAATAGTGGATTTCCCCGCACCCGTAGCGCCTACCAGCGCAATGGTTTCGCCGGGTTTGATGCAAAAGCTCACGTCATCCAGCACCTTGACTTTATCGTCATATGAGAATGTCACATGCTCAAATATCACCTTGCCTTTAATCTGAGGCATCTTAGTTACATCCCCGGCATCCGTAATAGCCGGCGGCGTATCCATAATCTCAAAAATCCTCTCAGCGCCTGCAATGTTGGTCACAAGCTGATTATAGAAATTGCTGATATTGTGAATCGGCTGCCAGAACATATTTAAGTAAGTTCCAAATGCGATAAAGGTACCCACGGAAACCTGCTCCACTCCCAGCACCACGATACCCGTATAGTACAACAAAATACATCCCATAGCCCATGAAAAATCAATCACAGGTCCAAATCCGTCACTCATCCGTACCGCATCGATGAAGGCAATGCGATGTTCTGCAAGCAGTTCATCAAAAGTATTTTCCGTCTCTTCCTGTGCATGAAAGCTCTGTATGATCCGTATCCCTGCCATATCCTCATGGACAAATGCATTCAGATTCGCAGACTTCTTGCGGAAAAGCTGCCAGCGCGGATGCGCCTTTACCTGAATGTATACCATACCTACTGCCATAAACGGAATCGTCAGCAAGGACGCAAGTGCGAGTTTCGGATTTTTCCATACCATAATAACTATCACCGCAATGACCGTCAGGCCATCCGGTATCAGCGTGGTCACACAGTTGGACAGTACATCTTTAAGGGAATTGATATCTCCGATTATACGGGAGAGAATTTTACCCGTAGGACGACTGTCAAAAAACTTAAAATCCAGTTCCTGTATATGAGTGTAAAGCTGCTGCCTGATGGTCAACAGTATCTCATTACACACTTTTGCCATAATATACATACGCACTTTCACGGTCACCACAAGCAGCAGATTTATAATAAGTGCAAAGAAAAGAAGTCTGTACAGACCGTTTATATCCCTTACGGCAATATGATTGTCAATGGCAGACTCCATAATAAGCGGATTGACCAGACTTACTACAACACCGTATCCCATAATGATAAGTACCAGGGCAATCTGCCATTTATAATGCAGCAGATAACTAAAAAGCCGTGTTAAAGTCTGAATCTTACTGCGCTCTATGCTCTGCTCATCGTCTTTATATGAATTGACTGCCATAGTCAACACCAACCTTCCCATACTGCGACTGATAAGTCTCATAATAAAGCCCACGTTTCGCAAGCAGCTCCTCATGCGTTCCCCTCTCAGCGATAGCCCCGTTGTCTAACACAATGATTTCATCTGCATTACGCACCGCACTGATACGATGGGCAATAATGATCTTTGTAGTATTTTCCAGCGTTTTGAGTGTCTGTTGAATCAGATGTTCTGTCTCCATATCCAAGGCCGATGTAGAGTCATCCAGAACCAGTACAGGATCTTTCTTCGCCAGTGCCCTTGCAATACTTATGCGCTGTTTCTGTCCTCCAGAAAGACCTACGCCCCTCTCGCCAATTACGGTTTCATAGGTATCTTCCATACGTTCAATAAACTCACTGGCCTGCGCCTGCACGGAAGCCCTTCTTACTGTCTTATAACCTATGTAATCCTTTTTACCCAGCTTAATATTTTCATTAATTGTGTCGGAAAAAAGAAAAACATCCTGCATTACATAACTGATGCTTGTACGAAGCTGCTTAAGAGACAGCTTTTTAATATCCACATCATCCAGATATATGGTTCCGTCAGTAGCGTCGTACATACGCTGCAGAAGCTGTACAATGGAGGTCTTTCCCGCACCGGTAGCTCCCATGATTCCCAATGTCCTGCCCGCTTCCACCGTAAATGAAATATCATGTAGAATCTCGTACATATCCTCCTTGTGAAACGAAACATGGTCAAAGCATATCTTACCGCTTACTTTTTCCAATTGAACTGCATTATCCGATTCCACAATACTTGATTTCTCTTCATAAATTTTCTTGATTTTCTTACCGGAGGCCACTGCAGCCGAGAAACTGTTGGTCAGCCAGCCTAACATTTCCATAGGCCATACAATATTGTTGGAATACTCCACAAAGGCTGTCAACTGCCCCAATGTCATTTCACCGTCTATAACAAATTTTCCACCGACCAATATAGTCAATAAAGGCAGCACTTTTGTCACCACAGTAAAACAGGGATAATACCGCACAAATACCTTGGATTGTTCCATATTCAGGTCATAGTACCTCTTATTGTGTGACAGAAATTTGCTTATTTCATATTTCTCTCTGGCAAAAGCCTTTACCGTCCGCACTCCTGCCAGATTCTCCTCTGCCACCGTATTTAGCGTGGCATTCTCCTCACTTATCTCCTCATATACATGTCCCAGCTTATGCTCCATAATCACTGCAATGGAACCGCATAGAAGCATTGCCGCCGTAGGTATCAGTGCCAGTTTCCAGTTAAGCATATACATACACACAAGAATGATGCTTGTATGATAGATTACCTCAATCAACAGCATACTGACATAACCCATGGCATCCCAGATACGGTCAATATCTTCCTTAACCCGTGCCATCAGTTCCCCTGTGTTGGTCTTGTCAAAAAAATCCGCACTTAAGCTCTGAATATGCCTAAAGAGATCACGCCGCATATTTCCTGAAATCTTAATTCCGTTTACGTCAAAGGTATATTCCTTGGCATATTGAAAGATACACCGCCCCAATCCTATTCCCAAAAATCCCAGCAGCAGATATTTAAGCTCGCTTATATTTCCGCCCACAATGACATCATCCACCACATGAGCCATCAGCTGAGGCGACAGCATATCCAAGGTGACTGCAATAATAAGTGATATTATTGCAATCAAATATGGAACTCTGTATTCCCATATGTAACTTGATAGTTTTTTCATAACTTGTAATCCCTCTCTTGTAAGACATATCCAATAGTCATCAGGAAGTTACAACTCAATATCTACGTCATATTCTCTATCAATCAGCATATAATCCACCTGATACTGCTGACATTGCTTCAAAATTTTTGCATTCTCTGCAATCAGAAATTCCATCGTACAATCAGAATCATCAAGACGAGATTCTATCACATTGGAATGGCGCTTTATGCTTTCAAAATTATTCCGGACATATTTTTCGCTCATAACTAAGCATATATATTTTATTTCGCTCAAATAAACCTTGCTGAAATCTTCTTTCCAGTCAAAGGGAATATAACATCCTTCAATAATCAGGTTCTGCTTATTTTCAATAGCGGTCTTTATCATTTCCCTTGTAATCGGCCAGAGATATTCCGTTAATTTATCATCATCCGATGGGGTTAAATTGGTATTACCGGAGCGAATCAATCCCATTTTCAAATGGTCTAATGACAGATATGGGTATCCATACTTTTCGAGAAGTTTTTGTGCCAGACTAGTTTTTCCTGTATGGGAAGCGCCTGTGAGCAAAATAATCATTTTATTTCTCCCTGCATCTTCTTTTTATTTTTTTATAAGTCTCATCAATCTCGGCCGATTATATCGCTGCATTATCACAAAAATACTGTCAAATAAAAAAGCAGCACAGGATGTGAGCACAAAAACTCCCAAAGAACCAAACCATACTGAAAATGCAATAGGGACAAAGCTGAGTATCATATTAATCTCATGAACAATCTCAGCCTGACAGGTTACTTGTACAATCTCTTCTATAGAATGGCTCTTTAAATCGAAGTATTCCGGATTAAATGTTGGCAACCACTTTTTCCATTTCCTTACCTGAATCTTCTTGTACAGGCTTCGTTCAAAGGCTTTTTCCGCAAACCATTTTTTTGTATAATCCATTTGATTATGATATTTTACGTTTATAATAGAACCGACTGCCAACCGTATGCCCAAATGATAAAATATTGTACCAAATGTAATTGCGACCGAGAAGATAACCCCATTTCCCGTATAGTGGTATATCACTCCTGACACTATCAAAACAATTAAAGAAATGAGTGTCATAGAAATCATTTCTTTTTTCATAATTATGCATCCCCCCATTTATGACATTTCTGTTATTATAACACAATATGAACGCGCTGTGTTAAAGGACTGTATGAACCGATTGGATTTTTTAGAGGCATTCAAAAAAAATAATAATAATACTATTGACAAAAGTAAAAATATGCATTACAATACATTTAACAATTAAGTTAAATGTTAAATAAGGAGGCACATAATGGGATTACAAAATACATTAAAAGCACTTGCCGATCCCATACGTCGTGAGATATTAGATCTCTTAAAAGACGGCAAAATGTCTGCCGGAGAGATTGCCGATAAATTTCCGGTTACAGGGGCAAGCATTTCCAGGCATCTATCGGTATTAAAGGAGGCTGATCTGATTCGGGACACACGCGATGGCAAATTCATTATTTATGAGCTTAACACTTCTGTTTTAGAAGAAATCATGCTTTGGATTACAGATTTGAAAGGAGATTTTGACAATGATCAG
>JAFLTH010000128.1 GCA_022510525.1 Lachnospiraceae bacterium
GTAACTTTTCTTTGCTCATTGTCAGAGCCAGAGACGCAAAGAAAAGTTACTATTTGCACAATCCTTATTTAACGGCTCCATAGAGGTTATAAATTATGTTTATTATAACATGAATATTAATTTGAGACATTAATTATTTTCAAATATTATAAGTGATTTTTAAAATAATATTTTAAAGATAGTTTAGAGATAAGCATGATATTCTTTTATCATAAAATCCTTACACTAAAATTTTAAATGTAATGGAAAATTCAAAGCTAAGTAAAAGTCAAAATTGAGGAAAATTAAAATGGAGGAGAATCTTATTATGAAGATTAAGAAAAAGAGAAAAACGCATATATTGTCAATGCTTATGACAATTACGATGCTGGCAGCGGTACTGAGCGGCTGCAGCAGAACAAGTATTTCTGAAAATACAGGCGCTGATGGTCAGAGTGGTGTTATATCGTTGGAAAATGGCGATGGAAACAACCAGTCCGGGCAAGCGTCCAATGACTCTAACGCTCCAACAGCAATGGGACGTTATGTGGAAAATGTGACAGATATGTCAGAAAAAACAAGCGGTTATATGAGCAAGCTGTTCATGTTGTCTGATGGAACCATAGTTTTGACCGATGGCGCTCAACATTCATTTTATGTTTCAAAGGATAATGGAGAGACTTGGGAAGAAGATGATTTTGCATGGCATAAAAAACTGGTGGATGAAAATGCCTATATTGCACGTTCTGCAATAGGCGCTGACGGTACGGCTGCAGTTATTTATGAAAAGGAAGATGATGTAAACGATGGCGGATGGAATCCGGACCTTCTTGTTTTTAAACCCGACGGCACGGAGATTCTTGCTGAGACACCATCAGAAGCCATGTATGCACAGGATGTTGTGGTAACGGATGACGGCAGGGTTTTTGTAAGTTTCCTCGGAGGCAGTGATGAGCTTTATGAGGTAATGGACGACGGAAAATGCGACGTTTTTCTTTCTGCACTTGATAAACGTCCGCAATTAATGACTACTAAAGGAAATCTGCTCATAATAGAGGGTCATGATTATGGGGTGCCAAAGATTTACGACTTGGAAAAAGACGAGTACATTGTAGATGAAGTTTTTGCAGACTTTATGAGTGAAACATATCCTAAGGGGAATACATTCGGAACTGCGGATCATTTTGAGGTATATTACTTTATTGGTGAAGACGGCGTGCTCTATATTGCAGGGGAAAAAGGACTGCACAGGCATGTAATAGGCGGCAGTGCTATGGAGCAGGTAGTTGACGGCAATCTTTCCACATTCTCTAATCCGACTTATAGTATAGGTGGAATGATAATGCTGCCGGATAATGAATTTATGGCGATATTCAATGGTGGCAGGCTGGTTCATTACGTTTATGATAAGGATATCCCTACTGTACCAAACGAGCGGTTGAAAGTTTACAGCCTTAAGGATAACGATACGATTCGGCAGGCAATATCCCTATATCAGACTAACAATCCGGAAGTCTATGTGGAATATGAAGTCGGTATCGAAGATAACAGCTCCGTTACAAGGGACGATGCCCTAAAGAGCCTTAATACAAAGATAATGGCAGGGGAAGGACCTGACGTTCTGGTATTAGACCGTATGCCGTTTGATTCCTATATTGAAAAAGGACTGCTGCTGGATATGACTTCATTCATAAGCGGTTTAAGCGGTGAAGAGGAATTATTCGGAAATATTGTGGATGCCATGAAGGTAGATGGAAAAATATATGCAATGCCATGTGAAATACAGGTTCCCGCCATAATGAGCGATGAAAAATATATTTCCATGGCAAAAGATTTGACAGGCATAGCTGATATGATGGAAGAAATGCGGAAAGATAATCCCGGGAAAGAATTGATAGGTACTGTTACGGAAAAAGGCGTTATGCGATTCTTCTCCATGACTTCGGTACCCGCATGGACAACTGATAAGGGCGAAATTAATAAAGAAGCGGTTACTGAATATTTAAAACAGAGCAAGAGAATCTATGATGCTATATTAGATAGCGTGCCTCAGGAACGCATTGACCAATATTTGGAAAGTAATGGGTACTGGATAGAAGAGTTCGGAGAAAGCAGGGATGATTCTAGGTATTTAAGAAACCTTACGGGGGGAAATCTTTATGTCGGAGAATGGTATAAGATGGTAGCCGGTGCTTTATATAGTCATGATAGCTATAGTAATATGACTTCGGTTAATAAGGTGAGCGGTTATGAAGATAGTGTATGGCAGCTGATGAACGGGCAGTGTGAAAATGTATTCTGTGCCCAGACACTGTTAGGTATAAATGCGGCATCACCAAATACCACACAGGCACAGGATTTCATCAGGTTATGCCTTGGTAAGAAAACCCAGGCCGGTATGTATAACGGGCTTGCGGTAAATAAGGCAGCTTTTGATGCGTCCTTTGATATAAGTACGAATAAAACTGCGAGTGAAAGTGAAGATGGTTCATATCTGTGGGAAACAATGAGCGACCAGGAGGGAACGATGTTGAGTTTCGTTTACTACTGGCCGGATGAAAAACAGATTGCAGAATTAAAAAGTTGTATAGAGTCGCTTAACACGGCTTATATAGAAGATGTTGTAATTGAAGGAGCCGTATATGAAGAAGGCGGCGCTTATTTCAGAGGTGAGCAGAGTCTTGAAGATGCAGTCGATGCTATTGAAAAGAAAATTGCACTTTATATGGCAGAGTAAGTTCATATTGTTTATGGCACCCAGTTTACTTGGGACATTGATATTCGTACTTATTCCGTTTATGGATGTGTTTGGGCGTTCTTTCAAAACGGTAGTTACCAAACAGTTTTGTGGATTACAGAATTATAAGACGATTTTTACCAATCAGGCTTTTTTACTGGCAGTAAAAAATACATTCCGCTTTACCATAGTATGTATACCATTGCTAGTAATTATCGGTCTTATGATAGCAGTGCCGCTAAGCAGACTAAAAAATGCGGGAACAATAAAATCCTTATACCTCTTTCCGCTCGCCATGCCGACAGCTACTATTGTCATCATATGGAAAATGCTTTTTTATAAGCAGGGTTTTCTGAATTTATTTCTGACCCGTATAGGACAAAGCAGCGGTTTGTGGGGAGAGGTACATAAGGATTATCTTGGGAGTTCAGCAGCCTTTTGGGTATTGGTATTCAGCTATATCTGGAAAAATACAGGCTATACGGTTGTATTATGGCTGGCAGGAATCTTGGGAATCCCTAATGAATTGCTGGAGGCTGCCAGAGTGGATGGCGCCTCCGAACGGCAGTGCTTTTTTAAGATAGTGCTTCCTAACCTGAAAGGCAGTCTCTATACGATAGTGATTCTTTCTTTTTTGAATTCATTCAAAATATATCGTGAGGCTTACCTGACGGCAGGAGCATATCCGGAACAGGACATATATCTGTTACAGCACCTGTTTAACAATTGGTTCGTAAATCTTGACTTCGACAAAATGGCAGCGGCAACGGTTTGTGTAGGTGGATTTTTGTTTATAGTTATTATGCTGCTGCAATATTTGTGGGATAGTAAGTAAGAACCATAAACAGGTTTAAGACAAAGAATCGCCAAAATGCAGATAACAATATAATTTATAAATTAAAAAGAGGTCATAAATGCCTAAAAAGATTATCCCAACAATAAAAAATAACCTAACCACTATATTGTTATTGCTTCCGGCAATTTTTGTCTGTATGCCGATAATATTGTTAATAACAGGTTCCGTAATGGGAAACGGGGAGTTAAAACAGTATCTTTCGCCTATAATAATGGATGGTATAGACTATGTGAGCTGGAAACTTATACCGGACTATCCTACCTTTGAAAATTATAAGAAGCTGCTTTTTTTAACACCCCAGTTTTTTGTCCTGTTTTGGAATTCAATCAAACTTGTAGGCTGCATTTTGATAGGGCAGTTAATAGTAGGAGTTCCGGCCGCCTGGGCCTTTGCCGTATATAACCACAGAGGCAGCCGCCTCCTTTTTATACTTTATGTGGTACTTATGCTTATACCTTTTCAGGTTACTATGCTCTCAAATTATCTGGTACTTAATTCACTTGGACTTTTGGATACGCATAAGGCCATCATTCTGCCGGCGATATTCTCTACCTTCCCTGTATTTCTTTCCTATGGCGGTTTTAGATGTATACCTATGCAGCTGGTGGAAGCCGCGCGTATTGACGGTGCCGGAGAGTTCAGGATATTTTGTATGATAGGTCTGCCCCTTGGAAAAAGCGGTATACTGTCTGCAATAGTTCTCGGCTTTTTGGAATATTGGAATATGATGGAGCAGCCTATGGCCTTTCTTGAATCAAAAGCACTATGGCCGCTTTCTTTATATTTACCGGAAATAACCTGGGCCCAGGCGGGCTATGCTTTTGTTGCGTCAATGATTACACTGATTCCGGCCGTATTCGTTTTCGTCTGGGGACAGGATTATCTGGAGCAGGGAATTATTTTTTCGGGGCTTAAAGAATAGTTAATGAATGCAGGGTGAAAGGATTGATTCTATGCAAAATAAGAAACGGATCATATATGGCTTCTTTATATTTTTAGCACTGATGTGGCTGTGTACCATCATATCCAAGAGTATATATGCTTCAAAACTTCCTATTGTTTCGACCACAAGTCCGGAAGAAAAATATATAGAACATATAGTGGAAGCAGAAGGTATTGTCATAGCCGGCGAAAAAGCTCCGATTACTGCACTGAGCGGACTTAGAATAGAGCGGATAATGGTTCAGACCGGAGACAGAGTTGAAGAGGGAGATGTACTTTTTGCAGTTGATTTAGAAGATCTTAAGGATATTATAAATGAAAAAGAAACACAAATTGCTAAAATGCAGCTCCAAATTGATGCCATAAACCACAATAAAGAGCTTGCAAATCAGAAAAAAGCGTTAGAGGAAGAACGCGCGAGGGAAGATTACGATGCGCAGGCAAGATATAGTAATACTTTGGTTGGCAGAGCATCAGAGGAGGTTGCCAAGGCGGAAAGAGAGATAGAAGAGGAGTTGGAAAATAACGGAAGTGAAGAAGCATCAGAGGCATTAAGAGATGCCCTTCAAGCTGCAGCTTACGCTGAAGCGGACGCTAAGTGGGCGAGGGATAATGCAATAAAGGAAGCGGGAAGAAGAGTGGAGGATGCACAGCTTCCCGATAATGAAGATTCTACCTTATCGGGTTATCAGCTGGAAATTACGGCTTTACGTGAAGATTTATCAAAGTATAAAGAAATTGAAGCTGCAGGTGGTCAGATTACTGCCGGGATAAGCGGATTAATTACGGATATTAATATCAGTGAGGGAAATAGGACTTCGGATTCCGCAGTAATGCTGTTTGCGGATGATGATGTCCCGTTTAAGTTTAAATCGTCGATAAATAATGAGCAGAAAAAATATCTGGGCTTAAACGACAAGGTATCCCTTAAATTGGAGGGAGTCAGAAAGAACCTTGAGTTATCTGTGGAATATCTTACAGAAAGCTCGGCAATGCCGGGGAATTACGAAATCTACATTAGTCTTCCGGAAGGAATCGGAAGTCCGGGCCTGTCGGGAACGCTCACCCATTCGGAAGTCGGAGAAAAATACAGGACCTGTATTTCGCCCTATGCTCTTCGTCAAGATGTCGGCGGCACCAGGACCTATGTGTATATAGTAAAGGAACGTGAAGGAATCCTCGGTATGGAATATTATATAGAAAGCATAAACGTTAAAGTGCTTGATGAAAATGAAAACTGGGTTGCAATAGAAGGAGGTTTGGATAAAGACAGCCGGATTGTGGAATCTTCTACTATAGAAGTAAAGAATGGGGATATTGTAAGATATTAACTAATAAATTCAAAAATTTACGAATAAACATATATTGACAAACAAAATAAAAGGATTTTCAAGAAAGACAGAAGAATATTGTATGTTTTTTAATAAAATTAGTTGCTATAATCACGAATGTAACTAAGAGTTACTAACACATTAAGGGAGGTTAAGTAAATGAAAAAGAAAGTAGTTAGTTTATTACTTGCAGCTACAATGGTAGCAGCAATGGTAACAGGCTGCGGCAATACAGACGCACCCGCAGCATCAAACAATGCAGCAGATAACACAACAACAGATAAGGCAGCTGACAACACAGGTGATGTTGCGGCAGATAATGCATCAAATGCAGCTGATGCAGCAGCAGACGCAGCAGGCGGAGATTTGGCAGACAAGAAAGTCGGCGTATGTATTTATCAGTTCTCCGATAACTTTATGACATTATTCCGTACCGAGCTTGAGAGCTATCTTATCAGCCAGGGCTTCTCAGCAGACAACATCACAATCGTTGACGGTGCAAATGATCAGGCTACACAGACAGGACAGATTGATAACTTTATAGCAGATCAGGTAGACGTTCTTATTATCAATCCTGTTAACTCTTCTTCAGCAGAAACCATTACCGATAAGGTAGTTGACGCAGGTATCCCGCTTGTATACATCAACCGTGAGCCTGATGAAGCAGAAGAGCAGAGATGGCAGGACAACGGCTGGGATGTAACATATGTTGGTTGTGATGCTCGTCAGTCAGGTACATTCCAGGGCGAAATGATCGTAGATCTTGGTCTTGATAAAGTTGACTTAAACGGTGACGGTGTTATCCAGTACATCATGGTAGAAGGTGATCCTGAGAACGTAGATGCTCAGTATCGTACAGAGTTCTCTGTTAAGGCTCTTGAAGATGCAGGTCTTGAAGTTGATTGTCTTTCAGATCAGGTAGGTAACTGGCAGCAGGGCGAGGCTCAGTCAATCGTTGCTAACGCATTAGGACAGTTTGGCGAGGACATCGAAGTTGTATTCTGTAACAACGATGCAATGGCACTTGGTGCATTACAGGCTATCGAATCAGCCGGACGTACAGTTGGAACAGATATCTTCCTTGTAGGTGTTGATGCTCTGTCAGAGGCTCTTGAAGATGTTCTTGCAGGAACAATGACAGGTACGGTATTCAATGACCACTTCTCACAGTCACACAGTGCAGCAGATGCAGCTATCAACTTCATCAACGGTGCTGGAAATGACTACTACATTGGTTGTGATTATGTAAAAGTTACACAGGACAATGCACAGGAAATCCTTGATATGGTTAAATAAGTAATAAAATATAGGTGCGGGTGTTGTTAAGGCACCCGCGCCTTTTTTGATAGAAGGAGGTAACAATGGCTGAGTATAAACTTGAGCTGAAGGGTGTATGCAAATCCTTTCCGGGTGTTAAAGCACTTGACAATGTACAGTTGTCGTTGCGTCCGGGCACGGTACACGCTCTGATGGGGGAAAACGGAGCAGGCAAATCTACCTTGATGAAATGTCTCTTTGGTATTTACAAGATGGATGCCGGTGAGATATATCTCGATGGTGAGAAAATTGAAGTAGGTAATCCGGATGAAGCTATGAAACACGGTATTGCTATGGTGCATCAGGAATTACAACCCATACCCGCAAGAAGTGTTGGCGAGAATCTTTATCTGGGAAGGTTTCCGACTAAGAACTTTG
>JAFLTH010000129.1 GCA_022510525.1 Lachnospiraceae bacterium
GAGAGTTTGATGCCAACGGTGATTATGAGGTGGCACAGTACTTGATGGATTTGGTTTCAAATGCAAATGTTTATATACCACAGGCAAATTATCGTAATCTTCAGTTTTTGGAAAAAATTGAATACTCATCTAACCCACTCATGCTTCCGAATATCATCGAAGAAGATGTTATTGGGATTGCACGGGCAGTCAAGAATAAGACCGGTATGTCTAAATTCCTCTTCTATGGGGCTCCCGGCACAGGGAAAACAGAGTCCGCTTTTCAAATAGCGCGGTTACTTGAAAGAGATATTCTTTCGGTGCATCTGGAACAATTGATTGACAGTAGATTAGGAGAAACCTCAAAAAATGTAGCAAGATTATTTGATGAGATAAATCATCTGATGTATGGCAAGGTTATTGTTATATTTGATGAGTTGGATGCCCTAGTGTTGAACAGGAGTAGTGCAAATGATCTTCGCGAGATGAGTAGAGTGACATCAACTTTTTTAAGAGAATTGGATGCGTTGAGTGATCAGATTGTAGTGATTGCTACGACAAATTTGTATGAAAGTTTCGACAAGGCATTGTTAAGAAGATTTGATGCAATTGTTTCCTTTGACAGATATTCAAAGGAAGATCTTGTTGATATTGCAGATGCCATGTTGACATCTGCAATAAAGAAAGCAGTTAATTCGAACCAAGATATGAGATTGTTTAATAAAATCTTGACCAGACTGACTGACATCCCATATCCGGGGGATATGAAGCAGATCATCAAAACTTCTATTGCATTTAGTGATGAAAGCAGTAAATATGATTACTTAAGAAAAATTTATCTTGCTTTAAACGATAATCCGAAGAGTGTAGATATTCAGGAGCTTTCGGAACAGGGATTTACCACAAGAGAGATAGAGATACTTGCCCGAATCCCGAAAAGCAGCGTGTCGCGTAAACTCAAGGGAGGGATTGCATGATGAATAATTTACTTGAAGTAAAGGTTAAGTATGATCATGGAAAGCGACCTGATAGTTCTTTTTTTGTGAATCTTAAAAAGGATGGAGAAACATCTGTCCAGAAGATTCAACAATTACAAAGGAATCTAAGAGCGATAGTCAGACATTACGATTCACAGCCTAAATATTTAAAAGGTTATTTGATTGATGTTAACTATAACGATATTATCGCAAAATCAAAGAGAATTAGTGAATTGCTTAAGCCACGTGGGAAACAGACAAACGATGTCGTAGTAGGGGCACGCTTCTCAGATGCCCCGGAGGGAGAGGAAAATCATATTATCACATATTATGTTGATGAAACGACCATCAATGAAACGCTCGAGAAACTTGAGGGAATAAAGAGATTTCTGGTAGAGCAATTGGATGGCAAAGCAATACCGGAGAACTTTAATGAAACAAAAGATAAAAGGCCTGATTTAGATTATGAAAAATATTCCTCAAAAAACGCTATCCGTAATATGATTGTCGATTGCTCTGTAGTAGAATCTATATCAGTCCCTAATATAACTACAGATGTACAAAAGGAATCTTTTTTACTGACTTTTTTTCAGACGGAATATTCGTTATCTGAAATGTTGGAAGAACTCAAAATAGACCGATATCGCTATCCTTACGCATTTTACGGGAGAGATACTATTTCAGTAGGATGGGATCTGTATCAGATTCTTCAAGAAAAGGTTCCTTACATGATTTCCATGATTTCTCCAGATTTATCACAAGTAACATTGGAGACTATTGATGAATCAAAGCAAAAATATATAGCAGATATTCCTAAGCCCTCAAATGAACCTACGATAGGTGTTATTGACAATTTGTTTGATGAAGAGGTTTATTTTTCCGAATGGGTTGAGAATGTGGACTACCTCGATGAATTTGAACCTATTGGCGGAAAAGATGTTTCTCGTGATCACGGTACGGAGGTAACATCTATCATTGTAGATGGTCCCAGACTAAATCCATGGCTTGACGATGGCTGTGGCAGATTTAAGGTACGCCATTTTGGAGTATGTGTAGATAGAATTTCTGTTCCACGATTAGTAAATAAAATAAGACAAATAGTAAACGATAATCCTGATATTCATGTATGGAATCTGTCGCTTGGAACAGACGATGAAGTATCGAAGAACTTTATTTCATATGATGGTGCCGCGCTGGATGAGCTGCAAGCAAATAAAAATATTATTTTTGTTGTATCGGGAACAAATGATAACCGCAGCATGAAGGAGGGTATGTTGCGTGTTGGCTCTCCTGCCGATTCCTTGAATGCAATAGTGGTCAACTCGGTAAAACGTAATGGAACGCCTGCTTCCTACACCAGAAAGGGAACTGTTTTGTCCTTTTTTAATAAACCGGATATATCTTATTATGGCGGAGATTATGAGGTAAGTGAACGTATAAGAGCGTGTTCATCCGTGGATATAGAAGAGGTATACGGGACGTCGTTTGCGGCTCCGTGGATTTCCAGAAAGTTGTCTTTTCTGATCGATGTCATGGGATTCTCCAGAGAAGTGGCAAAGGCATTGATTATAGATTCGGCGGCCGGGTGGGAATTTAAGACGTCTACATATAGAATTCGGAATCGGATTGGCTATGGAATTGTTCCAATCAAAATATCAGACATTCTGGAATCGGATAACAGAGAAATACGGTTTGTTTTGTATGGAACAGCAAGTTCATACATTACCTCAAATTATGCGATACCGGTTCCGCGAGATAATGATAACAAGTATCCGTTTATTGCGCGGGCGACGATGTGCTACTTCCCGCAGTGTTCCAGGGTACAGGGAGTAGATTATACATCCAGGGAATTATCTTTGAGGTTTGGACGTGTGAATGCACAAGGTGGGATTGATGATATCAATGAAAATGTTCAAGATGAAGTAGGGCATGCTGTCGATGAGCGCCAGTCACGTAAGGACTTTAGAAAATGGGAAAATACGAAGTTTATATCTAAGATTTTAAAAAAGAATAGAGCGTTGTATTCTTATGATGAGCGATTATGGGGTATATCGATTGTTTCGAAAGAACGGCTGGCGACTTCTATAACTTCGGATTTAAATTTTGGCGTTGTTGTTACACTCCGGGAAATTAATGGGGTTAATAGAATACAGGATTTTGTTATGGCATGTAGATTAAGAGGATGGATCGTAAATGAGATTAATCTTGAGAACAGGTTGATGCTTTATCATAAGAATCAAGAAGAGATAACTTTTGATTAAGCAAAACGGGTGAAGTACAAATAAAATGCTGGGAGTAGCGTGCCGAATATCGATGTAGTGTGGGACTCACAAAGGTGGAAAGTGCTGACTGTCGTGGAACAGTATAATTCGGAACGTACAATTTTGAATAACATGGATGATATAATAGCTGTTGGTAGAAATAGTGATAGGTGCTTCTGCTTGAAACAATAATTGAGGTATTCAAATGAAGAAGATATTCAAAAAACTAAAGTTGCATAAAGATAAAAAGCTTTGCACTGATGATATAAGCAGACGATATGAAACTCTTACACCTGCTAATGATATAACGAATGGGCAGGAATATATGGCTGCAATTGATTGGGCTTTGGCACAGAGTGATGTACATAATATCGCAATCTCTGGACCGTATGGTTCAGGTAAGAGCAGTGTTATTGAAACTTACTTAAACAAACGGGGCAGACAGGATGCTCTTCGTATTTCTCTTGCAGCTTTTAATCTTGAGGATATGTTGAAGGGAGATGGAGGCTCCATAGATGAGGAGAAACTTGAGGCAGGTATTTTAAAGCAACTTTTTTATTCAGTTGAGGCAAAAAAGATACCGCAGAGTAGATACCGCAAAATGCAGTCGGAGTCTTGGTGGAGTAATCCTTTAGCGGCGCTGTTTACAATGATTATCCTGTGCGCTGTTGCTTATTATATGTCGCCGTATAAGGTAAAGAAATTCATTAATGATGTCAATTCTTTGCCAGTCGGATATACTGTAACCGTTTTCCTTGGACTTGTGTGCATAGTTTGGTATTCATTTACAAAAATTGCCGGATGGTTTAGAAAAAATGGAAACATACAAGAGATTAAAATATTTGATAAAGCCACTGTTAAAAATGAAAAGGGAAATGACGAGTCTGTATTTAATAAGAATATGGACGAAATAGTTTATTATTTTGAAAGAACAGAGACGGAACTTGTTATTATTGAGGATCTGGACCGATTTGAGAGTACAAATATTTTTGTCGCATTGAGGGAGCTTAATAATATTCTCAACAATAATAAAAAGATGAAAGACAGAGTAAAGTTTATATATGCGATTAAGGACGATATGTTTGAAAAGGAAGGAGAGAGAACCAAATTCTTTGACTTTATCATTCCCATTGTTCCTTACATCAGTTCAACCAATTCCGGAGAAATCTTGCGGGATAGGTTGGAATTTGACGAGAATAAGAGCAAGATATATGACATATCAGGAAGATTCATTTCAATTATTTCACCTTACATAAGAGATATGAGAGACTTAGCTTGTATATGCAACGAGTTCAATGTCTTTAAAAATACATTGAAGGGTAATCAGGAACTTAATCTAAATGATGAGAAGATGTTTGCCTTGATTGTGTTTAAGAATTTATACCCTAAAGATTTTGCGGAGTTAGAAGATGAGTTAAATACAAGTATTGTTCTGACGGCATTTTCCAATAAGAAGAACTTTATTAAACGTAAAGAAGAACTGATAGAAGCAAAGAAAAAGGAAGAAAATAAAAAAATAGATACGATTGATAAAGAGGTATTATCTAATGTAAGGGAGTTGAAACTAGCCTTATTTGGATGTCTTATGAACTATACGGATACTGTATACCAAATTAGAGTAGACAGTTATACATACACATTTTCAGAAATGCTCGCGGATGATTTTGATTTCAATACGCTTAAAGGTAAACGAATAATAATTTATCCTCATAAGCATAATGGTAATTATTTAACAATTAATGATGTAGAGGAGACTGTAGAACAGAATGGTGGAAATTATTTCGAACGAATTGAAAAAGTAAAGAGAGGACTGGAAGGTTGCAAAGAGGAATCTCGCCGTGCGGTCAAGGAATATGAGCAGAGAATAAATGGCTTGCGGGCATACTCCATGAAGCAAATAATAGAAGAGTTCGACACAGAATTTCTCGATGAGTCGGTTTGTAAAAATGATTTACTTGTTTTCTTGTTGCGTCATGGTTATTTAGATGAAAATTATAAGGACTATATCAACTATTTTCATCCAAATTCCATAACGAAAGAGGAAATGAACTTTATTCTTGGTGTTAGAAACCACCGATTGGAAGTTGGGTATTCCTTTACACTGACAAACTTAGAGCAGGTTTTTGGACGATTACAGGATTTTGAATTCAAACAGAAAGAGACATTGAACTATGACTTGGTAGATTATATCTTGAGTAAGCAGGTAAATTCTTCGTCTGCTGACATGTTGATAGAGCAGTTGACAAATCATAGTGATGAAAGTATGGCTTTCATTAAAGCATATGTTGAACGAGGAGAGAACATAGACATTATGATTCCTCGTTTATGCCGCAGGAATCAGTGGTTTTGGTATGATATTACACAGGATGATGGAATTCCGATTGAAACGAGATACAGGTATCTTGTACTAATGCTGAAGTATGTGGACATAAAAGACATTGTAAAGCAGAATATAGCTGATGATGAGGATAATGGAATACTTGCACTGTTTTTAATATCGCATGCCGATTCACTGAAGAATATTTCTGATGCACCGGTAGATAAGCAAATAGAATTAATCGAGGAACTTGATGTAGTATTTGAAGATGTGGAAACTGATTCAATAGATGAAGTAATCCGAGAGGAAGTCTTTGATAATTGCAGATATGAATTGAATGCCCATATGATTCGCCGTTTATTTGAATGGAAAGCACCCGATCAAGTGAAGGAGCAGTCAAAAAGAAATTATTCGATAATAATGAAGCTGGGTTATCAGAATCTCTTGAATTATGTGCATGACTATTTTGTGGACTACATTTCCAACATCGTGGTTGGTGTGGAAACCAACATCCATGAGGAGATATCAGCGGTTGAGGATATTATCGTGCGTCTCTTGCCAGAAAATCTAGAGTTGTGCTTTGCAGTGCTGGAAAAAGAGCCGGTAATATGGGATAATATCAATGATTGTTGCGCTGATGTTACTGACGAGATGGCAGACTCAAAAAGAGAGATTTGGAATTATCTGTTAGAGCATGAAAGAATTAAATGTACATGGGATAATTTTGTTGCATATTACGAGATGTATGGTTCAGACGAGGCATGGGAGAAATATTTCGATATGCATATAGATATCTTGTTGGAGGACGCCGAGAACCCTGTGATAACAGAAGATGTTTTATCGCAACTTTTATATGCAGATATGTCAGATGAGAACTTTCAAAAATATGTTTCAGGCGTTAAATTAATGCCTTATGATGGCAAGGTTGAGGAACTCAGTGAAAATAAAATTATCATAATGATTAAGGAGGCTGTATTGCCATATACCAATGCATTTTGGGATGAATTGGGCAATATGTTTCCTGATCTTAGAATTCCATACGCGGAGGCAAACAAGCACTCCTTCATGGAGGCGTTAGACGACATAGATATTACGGAAGAAGAAATAAACACACTCCTTGGTTCTGCGGAATTTTCACAGGATGATAAGAGAGAATTATTGGAAAGATTAGATGATGAGACACTTAGTGTGGAATCGGCAATGGCAATAAGAGACTTGGATTTTAGGGTAAATAAATCTTATGCCGATGCTGCATGGTCTGTTCTTGAGGAGGAAAACAAGTACGAACTTTTACTTAAGCAAATGGATAATTATGAGGATGATGAATTGTCAAAGATGTTTCTGCAACTTGCAGATGTATACCATCCACTTGCTGAACGAAAAAATCATAAGATTAGGTTGGAACATGAGGATTATAATCGAAGACTGCTTGAAAAGTTACAGGAGCGGGGATATATAACAAGTTATCAGGAAGAATGGGAAAACCGAAACGGGTCTGAGGAGAAGAAACCGGTCTATACTGCGAGAGTTAAGCAGGAGAAGTCATAGTATGACGAAGATATAGAAAAAACAGAGGAGAATCAACAAAATGGCAGAGAGCAAAGATTTATTGCAGGTTTTATGGAGCGGAGCCGATGTTCTTAGAGGCAAGATGGATGCAAACGAATACAAGACTTATTTATTAGGACTGGTATTTTATAAGTATTTATCGGATTCTTATCTATCTAAGGCATACGACCTAATGAATGATAGTATGCCGGAGAACTTAGAAGAAGCGCAGGCAGCATATGAAGAGGTTATGAGTAGTGATGATGCAGCTGAGCTGTTAGAAGAACTTAAGGAATCTCTTCATTATATATTAGATTCTGACATGACATATGTAAGTATGCTTAATGATGCTAAGAACAATTGTTTTAATCGAGAGAAATTACAAGCAGCATTCAATAGAATAGAGGAGTCAGATGAACTGTTTAACGGACTTTTTGCAGATGTTGATCTCTA